>PWVY01000199.1 GCA_003561665.1 Thermoplasmata archaeon | reverse complement strand
TGGTTGGCGTCGACGTCGCTGGAGAGGACGAGAACCGCTTCGGCGCGCTCGAGTTGGTCGTTGAAGGGTTCCAGGTTCCGGAGGTTGCCTACGGCGGCGTTGAGGTTGCCGTCTCGGAGGTTCTCGACCCGAGTGTCGCTGGCGTCCACGACGAAGATCTCTTCGCCGCGGGCTTGCAGCGTGCTGGCGACCTTGAATCCTACAGAACCGCAACCCAGGATGACGTACACACAACGTGCTCCTGATCACCGGGGAACCCGGTATGCGCCTTCACGAAGCGGCCTTGATATAACTCTTTTCGAACGTTCGTGCGTGAAGTTGACACATGAACCCGTGGAACTGTACGAATTGGGGGTTAGGGTGGGCGTATCGGTGTTCGTTACCCGAGGAAGCTTTTGACGAGCAGGATGTCCCGCAACCCGGCATCGACGCTGATTTTCTTGGTTAGGTAGGCTTTCATGGGGGAAAGGTCCCCGTTCATGACGTCGATGAAGTGCTCGCTCGTGGTCGTCAAGTGGACATCCGCATCGCTTGGGGCGCCTTGTTCCACCGTTACGAGCTCTCCGTCTTGCACGATCAGGCTCCAGGAGCCTTGATCGGTGAACTCGATGTGGATGTCGCGGTCTTTGCCTTTGAGGCCGTTGCGGAAGGCTTCGTCGTTCTCCCATTTGCGGTGGAAGCCTCGTTCGATCCGATCGAAGCACTCCTGGATGCGGTCGTCGTCGGGCGTTTGGTTCTTCATCTTGTGTTCCTCGTGAACTCGTTGAGGGTGTGGTTTTTGAAGCCAAGGTCGGCGAGCGTGGACCAGGCTTCCCGTGCGAACGATGGCGGGTGGGGGGAGGTTTCGCGCCAGGTTCGTAGGAAGGAGCGCGTTTTGGGATCGCTGGGGTAACCGCTGCCTAGGACGTGGCCGCTGTCCTCTTCGAGGGTTTGCATGCGTTGGTCGCGTTCGTGTTTGGCGACGATGCTTGCAGCCCCCACGAGGGGGTTGGTTTCGTCGGCTTTCTTCATGGCCGTCACGGTGCACGCGGGCACGCGTTGGGACAATCGCTGTTGGAAGGCGCTGGGGTTGGATCCGACGGTGTCCACGGTGGCCTTTTTGGCTTCCACGCTTTCGAGAAGGTGCACGAAAGCGTCCTCTTCGAGACGGTCGAGGGTTTCGCCTTGGCGGTGGGCTTGGTTGATCCTGGAGGCGGGGATCGCTCGTGAGGCGACCGTGATGTTGGGATCCTTCGTGAGCGCGTCGTGAAGGGCGGCGCGTCGTTGGCGCGTGAGCGTCTTGCTGTCTTGGATGCCCTCGGGTAGGTGCTTGGGGTGGGCGTGTACGCAAGCGACGATGAGGGGCCCCAGCACGGGGCCTCGGCCGGCTTCGTCGATGCCTGCGTGCATCTCCCTTGAGGACAGCAGCGCGGGGTTCAAAAGGTTCCGGTTCGCGCCGGGTTTCAGAGGACGTGGCCTTCGAGGAGTTTCTCGATCTTGTAGGGGAGCAGGTTCCGGTTGATGGGCGTGACTTCCAGGATGCGGATATCGTCCCGGCGTCGGATGTCCTGCAAGAGGGGGTTCCTGCTTTTCTTGTGCAGGGTCATGATCATGGCTTTCTCGCTGTTGAGGGCGTCTTTGACGG
The DNA here is from genome assembly GCA_003561665.1 of Thermoplasmata archaeon. GTDB lineage: Archaea > Thermoplasmatota > SW-10-69-26 > SW-10-69-26 > SW-10-69-26 > PWVY01. The sequence continues at coordinate 3,883 of PWVY01000199.1, read as the reverse complement.
CGTGGCAGAAGTTCTCGCTCTCCATCTCCATCTTGCCGACTTCATCCACGACGACGACTTCCGCGTCCTCGATGCCGCGGTGGATCGCGGTGACGCCGAGTTCCTCGAGCACGTCGAGGTCGACGCCGTATTTGCCCACGCGGAACTCCGTGTCGAAGTCCACGTGCGAGAGGATGTCCTTGTCTTTGGTGAGCCAATCTTGGATGTGGAAGCCTTTGCGTTGGCCTCCTTCCTCGATGGCTTCCGTGACCATCCCGCCGACGATCACCTCCTTGCTTTCGAGCTTCTCGATGATCTTCAGCACGGTTTGGGTTTTACCTACGGAAGGCATGCCGGTGATGCCGATTTTCGCAGCGTGAGGCATCGCAACGTTTCTCCAACGTCCTTCATGGACGGGTTTTTGCAACCCTGCAATGAGGGTTCTTACCTTAAGAGGTTTGATTCATCCCTGGTTCATGTGTCCGCGAAGAGGGGAGCCAAGGCGACGAGGCTGATGGCCACGATCACGGCCGCCCAGAAGGCCAACTCGGCGCCCTCGCCCAAGACGAGAACGAGCGTGATGACGATCACGGTCAACGCGGATAAGAACAGGGTCGCTTTCACGTAAGGACCCCGCGTTTTCGGGTAGGGCACGGGGCTTAGGTTCAACGCTGCAAGCACCAGCGCGGCCGCGATGGCGCCCCAAGCCGGGATGCCAAACAGCAACAACGCGACAAGCGTGGCCCCGCTCCACGGCGCGGGGAGGCCCACGAAGTGATCCTGCGCGTCATCGGTTTGATGCCGCGCAAGGCGCAGCATCCCGGCAACGATGAGCACGACGGCCGTCGACGCCGCCGCGAGAGCCAGAACAGTGCCCGGTTCCGGTTGGATCGTCATCACGAGGAACACGGCGGGCGCGACGCTGAACGTGAGGATATCGCTCATGCTATCCAGCGATTCTCCAAGCCCCGTGGAACCCCACCGCCGCGCAGCGATCCCATCCACCCCATCGGCTGCAACACCCAACCCGATGTACGCGGCCGCCACGTACGCGTTCGGGATGTCCTTGAACGGGCCTAGCTCGATCAACCACGTGAGGATCGCAGCGAACCCGAACAACCCGTTGGCAAGCGTAAGACCGTCCGCGATCCACACCCTCGCATCCGACCCAGTGTTCTCCTCTTGCGCGATGTCTTGCCCCTCGTCAGCGTTCACAAGCGATCCTCCGGAGGTTCCGCAAGCATCGTTTCACCCGCTTTGACCCGATCTCCTTCGTGCGCCGTAGGCGCTGCCCCATCCGGCAACGCGATGTCCACGCGCGAGGAGAAGCGGATCATGCCGATGCGCTGCCCTTTCTCCACGTTTTGGCCTTCCTTGACCCATGCAACCGCGCGACGAGCCACGAGCCCCGCGATCAAGTGCACGACCTGCTCACCCCAACGGGTCTCAAGAGCGATCTCAACGCCCGCGTTCTTCTCTGCACCCTCCAAGAACGCGGGCCGGCGCGGGCCCTCGAAACGCTCAACCCGAACCACGCGACCGCTGTAAGGAGCACGAACCACGTGCACATCGTGCACGTTCAGGAACGTTACGATGCGCTCCTCATGCACCTCCTGGATGCGCCCGTCCGCCGCCGCCACGATCCCCGACCCGATGCTGCGCTCGGGGTCCCGGAAGAACAACGCCACAAGCACCGCCACCACGAACGCGGCCACCGACAACGCCATCAAGGACGCATGGAACCGACTGATCAGCGAGAACACGACACCCAAAAGCACCCATGGAGCCGTGAACAACTCCCACCCCTTCGCCAGGCGCATCGTGTCACGACCCGCCAGCACCGCTGGGTTCCACGTCCGATTCACCCGGCATCGTCGCCTTCTCCCTTCGAGGCAGGTTCAACACATCCAAGATGTTCTCATGCAACTCCGGGAGGATACGGAACACGATCAAGGCAAGGACCACCAGTGCGAGAACCGCGCCCGTCTTCGCCACGTAACTGTGCATGAACTCGAAGGATCCCAACCCGAACATGCTCCACCCCTGCACGCGGTACCCGTACACGATGCCCGCGTTGCGGAACAAGTTCAACACGTAAATCGTGGGCACCGTGATGGCCAGCGCCTTGAGCTTGCGTTTCATGCTCGCCTTCGTGAACCCGATGGCGCCCACGAAGATCATGATGCTTTGAAGCGCCGTGCACGCGAAGATGATCGTGACCGCGTAGTACGGGTACCCGTCCGCGGCAACGCCCTGGCAGAACGTGCTCGGGACAGGGTTATGATACCCTTCCGAGAGGCAGATATGCGTTGGACGGTACCCGTCCGGTCCCACCATGGAGGGCTGGTAGGCCACGCTGCTGGTCCCGAACAACGTATCCGTCAGCCACGCGCTTTCCACGCCCGTCCAGTAGATGATGGCCTCTTGCACCGGCGTGATCTCGAAAAGCACGAAATACGCGGACGCGGAGATGAACGTCGCCCCGGTCAGCCACCGCATCGCGACCGGGTCCTCCCCCCAGCGGTAACTGTTGTACTCCTGTAACGCGATGAAACCCGTCAACAACGGAGCCGCGAGCGCGAACCACGCGTTGAACGGGTCCCCGGCAAGGAACCACTCCTGCGCTTTGAAGGGCCAAAACAACCCGAACAAGACCCAACCGGCGATGCGCACGAAGTGCCGGTTCTTGTCCTCCCAGAACGTGCCCACGCCCAGCAAACCCATGCCTAGGAACGCGACCACCAACAACGCGTTGTCCGGAACGTTCGGGAGCACGCGCTCAAGCGTTTGCGCCATCAACAAACCAGGGAACCCCGTGAAAACCGAGGCCAAAGGCGCGCCAGGGAACACCACGCCCCAGTTGACACCCACCCTGTATTTCAAGATTGCCTTCCAAGGACCATCAACGGCTCGCAAAACGGGGCAACCTCCCCCTTATGAAGCCCAAAACACCCCCGCGGATCGGTCAACGATGCGATGCGAGCCCCTCGCAGCAAGGAACCCCTCAACGACACCTTTTTCCAACCGCGGCACGCATCACTCTTCGCATGACCATCACGTCGACGCGAGACTGGGACTTCAACGCGCCCATGATCCTGGTAGGTTTCCCAAGCCAAGGCCTCGTCGGCGCCATCGTGGCCAGCTACCTCGTCCCCAAGCTCGACATGGAGATGGTCGCCACCATGGACAGCCCTCACCTTCCCCCCGTTGCGAGCGTGCGAGAAGGCAGCGCCGTAAGTCCCGTGCAGATCTTCGCCAGCACGACACGATGCGGCATCGATGGAGGCTGCGACCAACTCATCGTGATCCGAAGCGACGCCGCCCCACCCCCCGAGCACGTCGACACCATCAACCGCGAGATCCTCGCCTACGCGGACGAGATCGGGGCTGATACGCTTCTCACGCTCGAAGGCGCCCCCACGCAGATGAACCAAGAGGACGAGCACGTCTTCGCCGTTCCTAACCTTCACTACGACGTCGACTACGACGCCATCCCCGCCCAACCCTTCCCGGACGGGAGCATCAGCGGGTTCAGCGCCTCCCTCCTCACAGAAGCCAACCGAGCCAACCACCCCGTGCTTTGCCTCTTCACCGCGGTCCAAGAAAACCGCCCCGACGCCAGCGCAGCCGCTCGATTGATCCAAACCGCGGATGTCCTCGTTCCAGGCATCAAGATGGAGCCCAAACCCTTCATGGAGCAAGCCAAAGCCTACGAGGAAGACCTCAAAGAAGCCCTCCAGGAACAACAACGATCCATGAAGGACAGCGAAGACACCGTGCGCATGTACGGGTGAACCCCTCAAAGCGCCCGCACCGGGACCCACAACGCCCCCTCCCCCCCATCCTCCACGCGCGTCCCCAGCCGCTCACAAAGCTCCCGCATTCATCGCCAAGGCCCCGCCCA
>PWVY01000317.1 GCA_003561665.1 Thermoplasmata archaeon | reverse complement strand
TATTACAACACCAATCCGGCATGCAGCGGGGATCGCCTCGTGTACGAGAAAACTGTCGCGACCGGCGACGAAGAACCGGTTCCGCGGCTGTACTCCGTCGATTTCCGCGAGATCCGATTAGGAGCCGAAGGCGAGATACGCATCGACCCCGGGTTCGAACGAAGCATCATCAGCGAGCCCACCACCTTCACGGGAACGGTTCACCCCGGCGACCCCCGTGAACCCATCGAAGAGGTCATCGCTCGCGTCGATGCCGATCGGGTCCGCACCCTTGAGACCGAGCCCCTGCCCGACGGCGGGGTCGAATGGTCCCTCACGGTGGATCCTGACCGGTACTCAAGCGGGCTTCGAACGCTTCAAGTCTCTGCGCAAGACACGCTAGGGACGCAAACGAGAGCCGCGTTCACGTTCTTCACGGACACCCCGTTCGTCCTCGACGAGAGCCGGTTGGACGCGGAATTGAACGTGCCTCGAACGGATCCCTCCCCCTTCCCGTTCAACATCCTCGACCACTACCAGGCCTATCAACCGTTCTACAACACGCTCCTCCTCGTGATCATCCTCATCGTAGCAGGCGGCATCGGGCTTGCCCGTTACAGGGCGAACAAGCCATCCGAGCCCCCACGGTACGTGCCTCCAGAGGATCCTTACTGGCCGAACGAACGCTGACCCGGTGCGACCCTCTTACGGGGCCGTGGCGCCGGAGGCGTCCTCGTCCTCGATCCCTTCCGAGGCCTGGCGTTCGGTCTCCTCTGTCGGAGGCGTGGGAGGTTTCTCCCCTTCCTCGACGGGCGTTGTTCGCACGCGCGCTTCGAACCCGAACTGGTCGCGGACGATGGATCGGAACTCACGCGTACGCTCGTCCAGCTCTTGCCCCAGCCTTTGGGCTTCCGTGTTGACCTTGCGGCCAATCCGGTCGGTGCGGCGTGCAAGATCGGTCGCGATGTCCTCAGTCTGCTGGTTGACTTGACGAGAGAGAGCGACCACGTGTTCGCGCGTGTCCTCGATGGGTTCGCGCACAGCGCTGCCGACGCGCTCCACGGGGTCGCCATGGCGCTCGCTGATGTCCTCGTACTGCTCGCGCGCCAGTTGGGCATGTTCACGAAGCGCTTGCTGGACCTCGTTCTTCGTGGTCGCTGCTTTGGTTTTGATCTCTTCGATGTTCATTGAGGTTCCTCCGTGGAGAGTGAATCAGCCTGCCGGTCTTGAGGAGCGGCGCCGTCCCGCCCGAGCGTTCGGGCCGGTGTGGGGTTCCGCGGAGCGTCGTCGTCATCGTACTCGATGGCTTCTTTGACGCGGTCTTCCGCGTTCGTGGCTTGCTCTTGAAGCCAGGACTCGATGCGTCCGTAGAGGCCTTGGAAGGACCGGGGCGCATGGTCGTCGAGGAAGGCGCGCGCAGCCTCTTGGGGGCCTTGGAAGCGCTCCTTGGCTTGCTCGTACTCCTTGAACGCGACGGCCATGTGCTCGCGGGTGGCGTGTTTGATCTCATTCACGATCTCTGGGCCGTCCGGTTGAACGCTTGTATCATCTTCGGGGAGGATGACGAGCACTTCGCGGCCTGCATATTCGGTGAATCCGCTGATCTGCCCGTTCTTGCTGACCTCTTTCGTGCCGAGGATCTTCCCGTTCCCGATGTCAATCTTCAAACAACCCACCTCATTGTGCGAGCTTGTGCCTCATACAATGAAAGGGTGTATTAGTACCTTGGGGGTCAGGAGAACGACCGATCCGCGAGCGCGTCGAGACGAACCTCGAACCCCGCACACGGCACCTCCAACCCGAACGCTTCAAGCACGGACGGATCCACCTCTCCGAACTCACCCAAGACCGTGCCCGACCCCCGCTCAAGAACGAAAGCCGCTCTCCCCTGGACCAACCCCGGCGAAGATCCACCCTCCACCTCCACAGGGACCCCCAGCGCCCGCATCAACGCCTCCACGTGCGCCTTGATCTTCGTGAACCCCGCATCGCTAGCAACGACCAAACCCCCCGCACGCGAACGGTTCACCGGCGTACCCCCCTCAACCGGCTCCACGATGTCCCCCACCTCGAACAACCGCTGCGGCACATCCCGATGCGTGTTCTCCGCCGCCAACCCCAAAAGGCTAGGAAGCAACCGTCCCCGAAGAACCGCATGCTCCCCACTCACCGGGTTCTCGACCGCGACCAACCCCCCGTCCACCCCGAAACGATCCACCTGCTCCTCTTCGCTCGTCAACGTCAACGTCATGCACTCCAAGTACCCTAACCCCGTCAACACGCGCCGAACCTGCTCCCCCAGCTCCTCCTGAAGGCTTGGATCCCCGAACGTCACCTTCTCGGGCAAACACCCTTCGAAACGATCGTAACCCAACCCGATCGCCACATCCTCCACCAAATCCACAGGATGCAGCACATCAGCCCTCCAGGCCCCCACCTCGACACGGACCGCCTCATCGAGGGCCTCGACCCCATGACCCATCCGCTCCAACGCATCCACCGTATCATCCACCGAGAACGAGGTCCCCAACAACGACCGAGCACGATCCACCGGCAACTCATGCACGGACGGGGACAGATCAGGTGTCACGACGCTTGCACCCTCCCGCTCGATGCTCACCGCCTCCAACCGACCACCCAACTCGGCAAGTTGCGCCATAACGATAGTCAAGACCTGCCGACACGCCCGCTCATCCGTGCCCGTCACGTCCACGAACACCTCCTCGGTCTCCTCCGTCACCGTCGTTAACGTCCCGTTGATGATGGGAGGGAAGCTCAACACCTGCCCCTCATCGTCCGTGATCAACGGCCACGCATCATGCCCCTCAACGAGATGCGCATACTCGGCCCCCTTCTCCAGCTCCTTGAGCATCGCCCGCATCGTCATCTCATCCGCCCCACGCAACGGAACGAACGACACCTCATCCGGATCCACCGCCTCGTACGTGTACGGCGGGGAAAGCTCCCCGGCATCATGCAACCCCACGCTGACCTTCCGACGACGCGCCCCAAGCCCCCAGTGAAGATCCTCTTGAAGATTCATCAAACCCGTCAAACGCTCCTCATCCAACGACACCCCCCGCACACGCCCTCCAACGATGAACGGCCGCACATCCCCCACAGTACCGTCGACCACAACCGCTTCCTTCGCATCCCCGACCTCATACGAAACAAGCCCGGGCGCCTGACCAAGGTACGCACGCACCCCACGTGCCAACAATTCCCCACTGAGAAGATCCGGGCGATCCGGGAACACCTCGATCGCCCATTCCCGACCATCCGTCTCCTCCGGGACGCACCCCATCATGGCCAAGGCTCGAGCCAACCGATCATCTTCGACCCGCTCATCCAACCGACTCACGAGCAGATCCCGCGCGACATTAACGACAGGCACATCCAGGCAATCGACCCCCCGTACAAAAGTTACGCGCGATGCACGCCGCATCGATTCAAGAACGCGAAACATTGACCCCTCCGCCATGGTACCCTCTCGCAAGGAGGGGATACCCAAGGACGCCTCCGACCCCCGCAAGGGGGCCGGTCAAGGGCCCTTCCGCCGGAAAGCCTCTAAACAAGTCAGCCGATGGCCCCTCGGTGCCCACAAGCCGCCTCCCGGGTTTCTACAAGAAAAGCCTCGACGAGCGACTCGAACATCTTCAGTCAATCGAACTGCTCGACGACGCAACCGCGAAAGCCCTCCTTAACCCCGTTCCCATCAGCCTCCTTGACGAGTTCAGTGAGAACGTCATCGGACGCTTCTCTCTCCCTCTTGGCCTCGCAACGAATTTCACCATCGACGAGGAGGACATCTTCGTCCCCATGGCGACCGAAGAATCCAGCGTCATCGCTGCAGCAAGTCACGGCGCCAAAGCCGCAAGAGGCCACGGGGGCTTCACCACGACTGGGGCCAAGCCCCAGATGATCGCGCAGGTCCACCTCATCGACGTGGACGCTTACCAAGCCCAAGCCCAAATCGAGGCTATCAGCGACGAACTCCTCGATCTCCTCCATGATCCAGACGGGTCCATGGAGAAACGAGGAGGGGGACCGCACACCCTCCGAACACGCGTCCATCACCTCTCCAACGAGGAGGAATGCCTCACGGTCCACATCATCGCGAACGTCCAGGACGCGATGGGGGCCAACTACGTTAACAGCTTAGCAGAGCAACTTGCACCTCACCTCGCCGAGATCACAGGAGGACGCCCGATCCTCCGCATCCTATCGAACCTCGCCACGCACCGAACCGTCGTCGCAAAGGCCACATTCGACGCCGAAACCCTTGGAGGCGCCCAAATCGCCCACGACATTGTAACCGCAAACCACATCGCGAACGCGGACCCCCACCGTGCGGCTACGCATAACAAAGGCATCCTGAACGGGATCACCGCCGTCGTCCTTTCAACCGGCAACGACACGCGCGCCGTCGAGGCAGCGGCTCACGCGTACGCGGCACGGAAGGGACAGTACCGAGCATTGACGGAGTACCATGTCACGCCCGAGGGGGATCTTCAGGGTCGCTTGGAGGTTCCTATCCCTGTCGGGACGGTCGGAGGAGCCACTCGATCGCATCCCCAGGCGAAGGCCGCGCTTGGGATTCTAGGTGTCAAGACTGCCCAGCGGCTCTCACAGGTCGCGGCGGCGGTCGGGTTGGCCCAGAATGTCGCTGCGCTCCGAGCGCTCGTAGCAGAGGGGATCCAGGAGGTTCACATGGCCCTGCATGCGGTGAACCTGGCGCGTGAAGCGGGGATCCCTTCCGAGAGGGTCGAAGAGATAGCCGACGCGATGGTGGACATGGGAACCGTTTCCGCATCCGCGGCTAGGCGCCTTGCTTCCCAGAAGGGGATCGATATCGAAGCCGATTAATCAACACGGGAGAGCGGGTTTGGTACGTGGGTGACGCAATACGCGCACGAGAGCTCAACGCCTCCCCCGTTTTGCGTAACATGGAACTCTGGATCGATGGGCTCGTTGTCGTTCGTGATGCATCGGGGGTTTGGGCATACGACGACATCCGTCACGGTTTCGGGAAGCGTAGGTTGGATCTTCTCGGCGACGTTGTACTCTCGAATCGTGTTCACGGTCGCATCAGGTGCGAGAACAGCGAGTTGGGCTAGGTCCCTTTCGCGAAGATCGCGGTCTTCCACTTTGATGAGGTCCTTGTGCCCCATGCTTTCGCTGGGTACGTTTAGGACGACGCTCACGATGGACGCGCTTCCGCTTCGGGGGATGCCAAGGACTTGGCAAATCTGGAGCCCGGAGCCTGCGGGAAGGTGGTCGATGACGGTCCCGTTGCGGATGGGGGTGACTTTCAGTTCACGCATCACGATCGCCCTCCGAGGAGGGTTTCGAGAACGGCCATCCGAACCGGTAGCCCGTTGTGAGCCTGCTGGAAGTACGCGGCGTGTTCCGTTTGATCGACTTCGCGCGCGATCTCATCGATTCGGGGTAGCGGGTGAAGGATTTTCAGTCGAGGAGGGGCCTCTCGAAGCGTCTCGATGGTGACCCGGTGTGGGTTGACGCCTTGCCCTTCGAATCGCTCGGTCTGGAGGCGGGTTTGGTAGAGGAT
>PWVY01000144.1 GCA_003561665.1 Thermoplasmata archaeon | reverse complement strand
GGCCTTCGCCGACGGTGAATTCGAGGGGGGCGCGTTCGCGGCTGGTGTCGAACTCGGTGCCGTCTTGGAGGGTGCCGGTGTAGTGGACGCGTACGGTGTCGCCGTCTTGGATCGTCATGGTGATTCGTTGGCGTTTAGGGGGTCTTTGTTTATGGTTCCCAGGGGCGGTTTGGTGTCCGAGGGTCGTGGTTTTTTCTGGATTTGGTATGCGTTTTTGGGGTTCCTCGTGCCGTGTGTCACGCACCCATGAGTGACCCGAATGTTTTTAAGAACCCCGTGAAATCCTCTTCAGCCGCAGTTTCCTCTTGTTTCAAGCCCTAGGGGGTTGATTCTCAGGGGAGAGGTGCGGGAGGTAGGGAGACATATGAGTCGAGTTTCGCGAGGTTCAGTCCTGGGAGCAGCCGTGTTGTTCATCGTGTTGGCGGGCACCTTTTCTGCAGGCTTGGCTGCCGCGGATGAGGAGACCCCGCCGGTTCGGTTGGATCGTATCCTTGGGTTGGACCATGAGGCGTTCGGGAGCGGAGCGATCGCATCCTCCGAGGATGCCGTGTTCATCGGGAGCGGTTGGGACGATGGGAAAGAACCGAGGATCGATGCGCTTGGTTTGGACGACGAGGTGGTTTGGTCTACGGAGGTTTCGTCGGCGCCTCGTACGTTGACCGTGGATGAAAAAGGAGGCATCCTGTACGCGCAGCTCTGGACCAGCGACCGGGATGTTTTCGCGTTCGACATCGATTCAGGCGTGGAGCTTTGGGACACGACAGACTCGATCAGCACTCGACTCGCGGACGGGGTTCAGGTGGGGGACACGTTCGTGTACATCCAGTTTAGCTCGGGCCTTGTTCGGGCCTTGGATCCCGCGGATGGCTCCTGGGCCTTCGAGGAGTCCATGTTCGATTCGTTGGATGCGTGGACGGTCCACGAAGACACCCTTTACGGCGTGGACGAGGATCATCGCGTGGCGGCGTGGAACGGCGCCACGGGGGAGATGCTCTGGCATCGTGGGGATTGGTTGCTCAGCGAGGAGGCCTCCACCAAGCCCCTGGTCCACGACGGGACCCTCTACGTGACGGTCTCCGATGACGAGCACGCGGTGTACGCGATCGAGGCGGAGACGGGCATCCCGCAGTGGCGGACGGCCCTGCCGGGTTCGCTTGACCATCAACCCCTCATGTGGGAGGGGAACGTGTACGTCGTTTCCGGCGTGGCGGTGTACGCGCTGGATGCGGCAACGGGCCAGAAGCTGCATCACGTAGGGACAAGCAGCTCCATCTCGCACACGATCCTTGGGGAGTACTTGTTCGTGATCGGGGACGAGACCGAATCAGGGGCTCCATGGGCGACGCTGTACGCGTTGGAGGAGGATCTGTCCATCGCGTGGGCTCACGCCATCCCTGCCGCGATAGACGATCCGGACGCGACCGTGGATTTCCGTGCGTTGACCGTCGTCGAAGAGACCGTGTACGCGAGCGTGGACAGCCGCTCACCCGGCAAGTTGGCTACAACATCCTTGTACGTGTTCGAACCCACGAAGATCTCCGTTGCGAGCATCGCCGTCGATGATCCCACCCCCAGCGTTGGCGACACCGTCACGGTGACCGCGACGGTCGAGAACCACGGGGACCAGCAAACCCATGCGAACCTCACCTTCCAGATCGACGGGCCCCTAACCCCCCATCACGAAAGCCAGCACACCCTCACAGAGATCATCGATACCAGCGCGTCCGAAGAGGTCACCTTCACCTTCGATGTGAACTCCGCAGGCACCTACAACGTGATTGCCTTCGAAACCGGCACTGCAGAGCTCACCACGCACGCGGTCCTTGACCCGGTCACGATCACGGCCACGCGCGCGCTGGACGACGATCATGATTGGACGCACACGCGTGCTAACGCGCAAGGAACAAGCGCGAACCCGCTCACGGATGCGGCCACACTGCCCCTAAAGCAAGCCTGGTATCACGAGGTCGACATCGTCGGCCATTTCGGCGAATCCATCCTCGTTAGGGACAACCTCGTCATCACGCACAACGCCACGCACCTCGTCGGGCTTGACATCGAAACCGGGAGCCTCGAGTGGACCTTCGACGTTCAAACCACGCTTCCCCAGGATGCATTGCAGATCAAGATCCAACACTTGAACCTCGTCGAGGATACGCTCTACTTCCCCCTCACCTACCAGATGGAAGTCGACGACCAATCGTGGCACGATCGATTCACGCGAGTGTACGCTCTTGATGCTCCCACAGGAATGCAAACCAGCTCCAGGACGTTCACGGATCTCGTCATCGAGGACGAGAGCTTCCTCGCCACGGAGGACCGGATCTACCTCATCCTCCGCGTGCACGACCACGACTCGGACGATCACAACGAACGCCACCTTCGCGCCATCAGCCCGGATCTAACGGACACGAGCACCGAAGCAATGCACCATCTTGGAGAAGATCGGATCACGCCTCCTCGACCCGAACGCGGCATGGTGCTCACCGAGGATCACCTCGTGCTCCCTCTCGGCCACAACGTGCTTCGCACGTTGAACACGAACACGCTTGATGTCGTCAGCGAACGCGACTTCAACCTCGACGGGTTCGAGACCGATGATAACCGCATCGCGATCCTGTTGACGGATGGATCGAACGTGTTCGTCAGCATCGACCACAGGGACCAAGAATCATGGGGAACCCCCGTGCGCAACGTGTCCACCGTCTTCGCCCTGAACCCTGAAAACCTCCACGATGAGCACTGGACCGCCGCGCCGGATCAACTCTTCGAAACCACCGGGGAGTATGACCGATACACGAGCATGGCCATCGTGGACGACATCCTCGTTGCGAACCTGATCCCGTCAACCGGCCGGTACCACACCGGGTTCGACGCGAACACGGGCGAGGTTGCTTGGTTCAACGCCGAAGGCCCCCACGTAGGAGTCAACGTGCAGCACACACCCGCCGCGGATGGGGTCTTCTACTCCTGGAGGTCCACGTACGATGCGAGAACCGGAGCCCTCCTGACGGACGCTCGCTCCGGCAGCGAAGGACACGCATCCTCCCAGACGTTCGTCGCCGCCTCCCAGGGAACCCTCCTCGCCCAGGATCGGGATGGCGTCTCCGCATTTGGCCCCATGGACCCCATCAACGTCAGCGATGTGTCCCTCTCGAACACGGTGTACGCTCCTGGGGATACGATCCAGGCCAGCATCGACATCACGAACCCCTCCAGCCTGTTCGAACGCGATGTCCGCATCGAAACCTCACGCGACGGTGTTGGAACCCTCGATCACAACGAAACGGGGCACCACTCCCACGATGCCACACTCGCGCCCGGCGAGACGCGAACGTTCACCTTCGAACGCGAAGCAGGAACCAACGACCTCGGAGACAACGCCGTCGCGTTCCGCTTGATGCTTCTGGATGTCAACTCGGAACCCACCGATACCGCCCACCAAGTCATCGTGACCGACCGGGCACCCTTCACGGTGCAAGAGGAACCCATCACGCCAAGCGCGCTTGAGGGCGTCGTCCTCGTCGATGCCTCCTTCGATGACGCGGTCTGGGCCGATACCCTGCTCGACGTGGACGTTCACCTCTACAACGTAGGCGACGAGGACGTGGAGGATTACACCATCGAGGAAGCCCACCTGGACGCCTACCCCCGCGAAGAAACCAGCAAGACGGTCACCGTGCCCCCCGGCGCACACACCGCCACGCTCGCCATCCACGGCTCGGACGAATGCGAAGGACGAGAGGATGTTGACCTTCTGCTCACCGTGGACGATGTCGAGTTCGACTTCCTGGGAACAGCGGACATCATCAGCCACTGCATCGCGCCGGGCACGATCCAGACGCCCGATCGCATCGTCATCCACGAACCCGCCACGTTCACCCTCGACATCGAGAACATCGGGAACGCGCCCGGTGAAGGCGAAGCCACCGCAACGCTCCTCATCGCAGGGGATCCCCAAGATGACGCGACCGTGACGCTTGCCCCAGGGGACATGCAAACCGTCTCCCTCACGCACACCTTCGAGGATGTCGGCCAACACACCGTCACCGTGGAGCTTGAACCGGCAAGCCAAGGCGTGAGCATCGATCTTGAGCAACGCACCGCAACGGTCCAGGTTGCACCCCCCGCGCAACTCGACGCGTGCTACGAGATCCCCGTCGAAGGCACGTACGAACTCGTCGCGGACATCTCGATGAGCACGCAGGGGGCATGCCTACAGATCACGGCTGACGATGTCACGATCGAAGGCAATGGGCACACGATCACCTCAAGCGTCGACAACTGGTGGTACGGTGTCTGGGCGGATGGCGAAAGCGCGCCCCTGACCAACGTCGTCGTCCGCAACGTGACGGTCGAGAACTACACGTACGGCGTCTGGTACGATGGAGCCCACGATGGAGCCATCGGGAACGTGACGGCAAAGGAGAACTCCTGGTTCGGCGTCTACATCTATAGATCCAACAACGTCGAGCTGACCCACAGCACGGTGACGGACAACAAGATCGGTATCTCGATCACGTCATCAAGCGGCGCCACGATCGCCAACAGCACCATCCTACAGAACGACGATCAGGGCATCGAAGCATCCTCCTTCACCCAAGCAGGACCCTCCATCGTGGACAACGAGATCCAAGACAACGGCGAAGCAGGCATCGCGCTGGAACCAAGTACTTCGTTCGGATTCTCTGGGTATTTCGAATCCCCTGAGATCGTCCGGAACACCATCCTGAGCAACGGGGGGCACGGCATCGACGCCGAGCGCCTCTTGAACGGGAACATCAGCCACAACACGGTTATGAGCAACCAAGGCGACGGCATCCGCTTGGCATCCAGCCTGGTGGATGAGGATTCCATCGATGAGAACACAATCCTCATGGGCAACAACACGATTCAAAGCAACCACGAGAGCGCCGTCAACGCTACCGGGAGCGACACGGTGGACGCACGCTGGACCTGGTGGGGCGATGCCACCGGGCCAAGCGGGCACGAAGAAGACCCCGTAGAGGGAACCCTCGCGGACGGGGGTGGAGGCACACTCGTGGGCGAGAACGTTCGGTTCGATCCATGGCTGACCGAGCCCCCAGCCCCTATCGAGGACGCCCTCGAAGCCACATTCTCGGTGACGCCCGTGGAGCCCCACGCGGGAGATACCGTCACGTTCGACGCCAGCGACTCCACCACGCCCAACGACGCGATCACCACGTACGCATGGGACTACGGCGATGGCACCACGGACACCACCAGCGATCCCGTCACCACGCACACCTACGATGATCCGGACACGTACGCCGTCACGCTCACTGTCACCGACGACCAAGGCGAAACCGACACCACGAGCCAAGCGATCACCGTGACGCAGGTAGGCGAACCCACCGCCGCCTTCGAGCACGACCCCACCACGCCCCTCATAGGGGAACTCGTGATCTTCGATGCCTCCGCGTCAGAAAGCCCGGATGGGGATATCACCACGTACGCGTGGGACTTCGGGGATGGCACCACCGGCATGGGCGAGATGTTCGAGCACGCGGCGGCGGCATGGCGCGATC
>PWVY01000290.1 GCA_003561665.1 Thermoplasmata archaeon | reverse complement strand
GGGTTGCGGTGTCAGGGGGGCCCGTTGTCTGTGCCTGCGTGGGGGTTGGGCTGGTGTGTCCAGGGGTCGAAGCATACGTTCGCGTTGTCTGCTTGGATGGCGTCGCCGTTCCCGTTGGCGACCTGGTTGGTGCATGCGTCGTGGATGCCGCCTTTGGGGCCGGTCTCGTGGCCCCACCAGTTCTCGGTGGCTTGGAGGGGGGTGTCGAACGGGCTAAGGTGTCCCGTCTTGAGCGCGGCTTTCGTGTTCTCTTCGAGGTTGTTGGCGTGGAGGGAGGCCCAGCTGAGGCCGTCTATGAGCACGCCTACGTCGTTCTTGGTTACGTGGTTGAATCGGAGGTCCACGTTGTCGCTTCGCATGTTGATTGTGATCGCGATGGGGTTTCGTTGAACGGTGTTGTTGGCGAGGTGGCTTTGGCTGGATGAGCCTAGGATGATGCCGTTCGTGGTGTGGTCGTGGATCTGGTTCTCGTGGATGTGTGCGTTGGGGGAGGCTTCGATGGTGAGGCCTCTGGGCTGGTTGTGGAGCGTGTTGTCCTGAAGGTGGGCTCCTGGTGAGTGCAGCACGCGGATGCCTCCTTCTCCGTTTGTGTGTGCATGGTTGGCTTCAACGTGGACGCGGGATGTCGTCTCGATGGCGATGCCGTACAAGGCATGCTGGGTGGCCTTGTTTTGCGCAACCGTAAGAAGATCGCTGCGCATGGCTGAAACGCCGAAGAGACCGTTGTGTTGGAGCGTGTTGCCAAGCACGGTTGCGTTCGTTGCGTCAAGCAAGAACACGCCGGCGGATCCATGGTCCTGGATATGGTTGTCTTCTACTTGGATATCTTTTGACTCCTGGAAGAAGGCCCCGTGGGGACCGTTGTCGGTCAGCGTGTTCTCGGTCACGCTCACATCTTGACTTTCCGTGGCGTAAATGCCATGGACCGCGTTTTGGTGGAGGTGGTTCGCGTTCACGTGGACCTCTGTGGTGTTGAACGCTGCGATGCCGAAGTCGTTCGTCTCGATGGTGTTGTTCTCGATGACGGTTCCATGGTCTTCTTCCATGTACGCGCCGAGCGTGTTCGCACGTAGGGTGTTTGTTTCGATCCTTGAATCGGTGGCTTCCGCGATCCAAACGGCGATGTCGTTCCCGTAGAACGCGCTCTCCTGGATCGTTGTCCCGGTCGAGGCTTTCACCAGGGTTCCTGCGTGCATGGTGCCGGCGAACACGCTTTCCTCGACCGTGACCGCCTCGCTGAATGCGACCAGCGCGCCGATTCCGGTCCCTTTGACGTGTTGACCATGAAGCGTGATGTTCGTCGAATCGACCACGAGAAGTTGCCCGGTGGCCTGGTCGATGACCCGGTTCGTTTCTCCTTGAACGTACACGAGCGGTTCTCCTTCACGTAGCATATCGTCTCCTTGCACGAGGTTCCCGGCCCCAACCTGGTGGCGGTAGTCTTCCACCGTTGTGCCTTCCAGGATCCATCCCAGGGGGCCCAACGTGTTGTCGTTGACCTTGTTGTCGTGGGAGGCAAGGAACGCCAGGTCGAAGACGAGGTTCCATCGGATTGTGTTCCCGATGAACGCGTTCCCCTGGCCTCCCTCGACCAGGATCCCTCCTGAGCCGTTGTCAAGCACGTCGTTCTGGACGAGAGTGTTGTTGCTTGTCGCGTTCAAGGACACCCCTGGACCCTTGTTCCTGCTGATGGTGTTCCCTTCGATCACGTTCTCGCCACCGCCCGAAAGGATCATTCCTTCCTTCGGGAAGCCCTCAAGGGCAAGGCTCCGGATGGTCACGTTGCTCGCGTCCTGAAGAACGATTCCATGGTCAAGCCCGGCCTCCTCCCCCGGGTTGATGATGTTGTTTTCGATGATGACGTGTGCGCTGGTGTTAACCAACGTGATCGCCGCAACGGTTCCCTGGATCGGCTGGATGCACCAGCCTTCGATGATGTAGGGGTTTTCGGAGGTTCCATCACCGGCAACGATCCCGCTACCGGCTCGGATGATGGGATCCCCGGTGACGGGGGTTTTGGCGACCGCGAACCCTTGAACCCCTTCATCTTCAACGATCTGGATGGGAGGATGAGGCAAGCACACCGGCTTGTCCTCCCCGATGTGTGGAGGCTCTCCATGCACAGACATCGCAAGGGGCGTGGACATCGTCACGAGCAAAAACAGGCAGACGCCAACGCACGCAAGGCCGGGAATGCTCCTCCCCATCAGCGAGGGCTTCACCCAGCGAATTCCCCCAGCGACGATTTAGATTTTGTGGTGGAGAAGAAAATCGCTCTTCTGGGATACCACGAAGCCCCCCGCGGGGCACCGACGTCCTATGGGGGCCCGTTGTGGTATTCCTCGGGGATCTCTTCCCAGGGTTCATCGTGCCATGGATCGGGCATGGGGATGGGCATGGTTTCGTCGAAGTCGAGGATGTAGGCGCCGCTGATGTCGAAGGTGGCGATGGTGCCGTCGCCAAGGGCGAGCGTGTCGAGCATGATGGGGGTCCATCGTTGGTAGTTGTCGAGGGCTTCGGGCACGGGTTGGGGGCTTTCGTTGTCGGGGATGAAAACGCCTTGGCTGGGGAGTTCGGGCCAGTGGTCTTGGCTGGCGTTAACGGCCCAGATGCCTCCGTGGTAGAGGCTGACGAACAGCATCTCGTCGACGATGCTGACGTAGTGCGTGCTGAATTGCAGATGATCGCCCCATGCGCCTTCGGGGGTTTCCACGGGCAGGGTCCAGCGTGCTACGGGGTAGGGGTCTTCCGGGTCGGTGGTGTCGAGGATGGCGACCATGCCTGTGGGTCTTTCCTCGGGGCTTTGGCCGAGTTCTTGGTGGATCACGCTGTAGTGGCGGTCGTTCCAGGTTTCATCCATGGGGATGATGCCGTGCCATTGCCCGCTCATGCCGGTGCCTTTGGTTTCATCGTAGTCGTTCCATTCGCCCAGCAGCATCAGTCCGGGGTCGGTGTACTCGAGCATGATGATGCCGCCATCCCAGTTGGCGAGGTACACGATGACTTGGCCCGTGATGGGGTGTTCTTCGACCCACCCGTCGAGGTGACCGGTGCTCAGGGGGGTTTGGGTGGCGGGGTCGTCGGGGGTTTGGCTGTATTGGGCGGACCAGGATCCAGCGTTGAGAAGCATGCCACCAGCGATGGGTACATCCTCGATGGTGTAGAGCGTGTAGTAGCTGGTGGGTTGACTGGCTTCGGGGGCGGCGGATCGGACGTGGGCTTGGGGGACGCTGGCGAGGACGAAGTGTTCACCGTCGATGGTGTTGGCGAAGATGCTGTGGGGGCCGCTGACGGGTTGGGTGTCGTAGTCGGCCACGGTGGGTTCGGTGGGGTCGGAAAGGTCCACGAGCACGGTGCCGGAGGCGTAGGGGATCTCGTTGGTGGGGCCTTGGTGTTCGTTCCCGCATGCGTCGCGGAAGGTGGGTTGAACCGTCATGGTCTCCTTGGCGGCTTCGAGGCCAAGCTCGTGCTGGTCCTCTTCGTCGGGCGGGTACATGCCCAAAACGGCCCATTGACCGTCGCTGGTGATGTCGGAGTCGTACACCCAGGTGCCGGGGAGCACGAGTTCGCCGACGAGTTCAGGGTTCTCGCGGTCGGTGACGTCGATGATGACCATCGCGACGTCGGTGAAGAAGCTGTTGACGACGGCGTATTGGCGGTCTCCGTCGAGGGCGACGCCGCCGCAGAAGTAGTCACCGCTGGTGGCGCCGTGGTAGTCCGTGATGAGGGGATCCCAGCCGAGCACGTTGAAGTTGGGTGTGGAAAGGTTCGCGTGCTGCGCGGGGTCGGTGTGGTCGTGGTCGGGTCCGTAGGGGAAGGCGTTCTCGTACCAGTTCTCATCGACGCTTGCGTGATCCTCGCCGGGGGCTTCCTCGGGGGCAAGCCCGAGGCATCCGGCGATGAGGAGCATCATGCCTACCGTGACCCAAACACCTGAACGCATCGGGCCCTCAGCAGGGAAGGGGGATTTGAGCCTTCGCCTACATGGCCCATCGACTGTCCTCGCTCCCGGCTTGGGGGATGCGGTAGGCGATCCATGCAAGAACGCCAAGCGCTGCGAGGGTGGGCCATGTGTTCATGATCACGGTGAGAAGGTCTTGTTCAAGCACGGCGTGGAGGACGGCACCGATGCCGACGGTTTGCAGGTTGAGGACGATCACGCCCACGGCTGCGAACGTGACCAGCGCGTACGCCAGGTGCTCGATGGCGCGTGTCGGCGCGAAGGCGAACCCGGCGATGAGGCCCACCGTCAACCCGCCAAGGTGCGCCATGTGCGCGATGGGCGCCAACTCTTGCAAGCCGGGGACGAGGAGTACGAGGGCTGCATACCCGGGCAAGAGCACGATGGCAGGCACGGGAAGACCCAACAGGGACAACCGCGTCCCAGGGGCTAACGCCACGAGCAAGCCCAAGAGCCCAAAGATGCTCCCGCTGGCTCCCACGGCAGGCATGGTCGTAGTGAACGCGTGGGCCAGGTTCCCCCCCAAGCCTGCCAGGATGAGCACGGTCAAGAAGCGCGGCGTTCCCAAATCGCGCTCAAGAGGCGCCAACGAGGCAAGCGCGATTACGTTGAACAACAGGTGAAGGATGCCCCCATGCGTGACGAGGCTCGTGAACCACCGATGATGCTCCCCCGCAAGGAGCCCGTCCCTTGAGAACCACCACGGAGAGAGCGTAGCTTCCGTCGGGAACACCCCCGTCACGCGCCAAGCAACGACGACCATCAGGGACAGCGCAAGGACCGTCGCGTACGGGAACGCACGGCGCATACCCCACCCACAAGCTTCGATGGTTTCCATGTTGCGCCACTTCCGCTGGGATGACGCGAAAACGCTGACCTAGACGAACCTTTAAATCCGGCGCGCATATCGACGCTCATGACCCCTGCTCCGCCTTCCCAAGGCGACGACGATGACGCGAACGATAGCGGCTCCCTGACCGGCCGTTTCCGCGAAGAACAGGAGCTTCTTCGCCGTCACATCCGCATCCTCAAGGTCGTCATGGAGAACGAACCCGTCGGCATCATCAAGCTCGCCGAACTCACCGAGTACCCGCAACACAAGGTCCGATACTCCCTACGCGTGCTCGAACAAGAAGACCTGATCAACCCCACGCCCATGGGAGCGAAAACGACCGAGCGCGTGGAAACCTTCCTCCCCGAACTGGCCGAACTCGTGGACAGCATGCAGCAAACCGTCGAAGAGCTGCGCGCAAGCACCCAATAGCCCGTCCCCGAGCACCCCCGCCAAGGCGTCTTCCCCTTGAGCCTGGGGCCTAAAACGGAAAGGATGCACGCTCTCGCGGTAAACCGCGGGTTACAAGGGAGAGAAAACGGGAGGTCGCCAGGTCCGGCAGCGGGGGAAGAGCCACCGGGTGCCGCGGGGGGGAAAGTTGGGGGGCTGAGCGGACTGCGGCGCCCTGACGCCTCCGCAACCCCCTCGTACCCCTCCCTCCCCTTCAAGGGTTGTGTGCCTCTTTGGTTACACACCCGTTTAGCGGAGGATCGTCGCGGAGCGCTCCGGTCCCACGCTCACGATCGACACCGGGCACTTGGCCTCATCCTCGATGCCCTC
>PWVY01000104.1 GCA_003561665.1 Thermoplasmata archaeon | reverse complement strand
TTCGAACTCCGGGCTTGGCCAAGCCAACAGCACGATCAAGCCCCCAAGCACGAGCGCCATGATGGCGATCGCGGCGAGAAGGATCTCGCGGGACCCCCATACCAGGTGGGTGAGCAGGGCAGCTAGGAACGTGGCAATCGCCACACCCAAGAGGCTCCAGCCGGCCAATCGCTTGTTCACGGTCACGATGCTTCCCTCGTTTCTTATCCCCACCGCCGGGAAAGCCCGAAAGCTCCCACCGCCACGGCTCCGGCGAAGAGGACGGTCAGTATGGTCCATTCAGGTAGGAAACTCTTGTCATCAGATTGCACGCTGAAACCGAACGCGCTGTCTGCATGGATGGGACCCTCCGCGGTCATCGCGGCCAGGTCCACGTCGTAGTCACCTTCTTCCTCCGGCGCGATGAGCACTGCGCTCCAGATGCCGTCTCCCTGGTCTTGTAGATCGTAGGAGGCGATGGTTTGACCGTCCTTGGTCACGTTGGCCCAGGCTTGCATGACGTTCTGGGTGATGCGGACTTGGAAGGTGGATTCTTGACCGGGCTGGATGTGCGCGCGATCGTCTCGGATGTCCGCGTCGAGGAGTTCGGGGCCCTCGAAAGCATCGCCGAGGTTGCGAATGGTCACGGTGACGGTGTCGGATCCGAAGGTGGATCCGTCGAACGCGATGGCTTGTAGCTCGATTTGCCCGTTGGGTAGTTGCGTGGTGTCGAGCGTGAATTGGCCCGTGTTGTCGAGGTCCGTGGCGCCGGTGATCTCTCGGGGGTCGCCGTCGGGGAGGCTGTACCAGAGGCTGACGTTGAGCTCCTCGTCGGGTACATCTTCGTCCGTGGCGGTCCAGAGGACATCGATGGTCCCTTGGATGGTGTCGCCTTCTTGGGGGGCATCGATGGTGATCGTGGGTGGCGTGGCGCCCGCGATGAAGGTTCTCGTATCGGTCGAACCGGTGTTGCCCCAGTAGTCCTGGGCTTCGATGTGGTATTGGATCTCGGTTCCTTCGGGGTAGGGGTCGCCGGTCTCGGGGTTGATGATCTCGCCGACCCAAAGGTGCCCGTCGCGTTCGAGTTCGATGGCTTGTTCGGGCTGGTCATCGGGCGTGAAGTGGACGCTGACCTCCATGACTTCGGAGATGTCGGTGACGTTCACGGCGAGGAAGGAGGCAGGGCGATCGAGCTGAGGCTCGATGCTGATTTGGGGGGGTGCTGCATCGTAGAGGATTCGGGCTTGCTGCGTGTCGCCTTTGTTCCCTACGGCATCCCAGGGTTCGAGTTCGATGCGGTATTCGCCGTGCCCGCGGAAGGCGCTCTCGAACTCGTTGAGTTGGAAGCTTCGTTCCTCCTCGACGGTCACGACTTCGCGTGTGGCCGCGGTGGTTCCTGCGAGGCTTTCCACGGTGATGCGAAGGTCTCCGGGCCCGCTTTGGGCATCCTCAACGCGCGCGTCGATCTCTGTGACGAGGCCGATCACGGTGGCCCCGTCCACGGTGAGGGATGGGGCCATGTTGAGGTCCGCGGAGGGGGGCGTGGCGTCCACGTGGTATTGCCTTGTTTGCCATTCGCTCTCGAGTTCTTCATCGCTTTCCTCCGTGGCTTTAACCTCGAGGGTGAGCGTGTCCCCGTCTTCAAGATCTTCTGTGGGGGTGTATGTGATCTGGTAGCAGCCGGGGCATGTCCGGGGGATTTCTTGCACTTGCGCGTCCCCAGCGCCGTCTTCCCAGATCGTTGAACCGTCGATGCGGACGTGGATGCTGGTCTCGTTGACGCCGTTCGCGTCGACGAGGTCCACGCTGATGGTGGGCGTGGCGTTGACCCAGTAGCGCCCGTCGTCGGTTTGCACGTTGGGTTGCCAGTTTGTTGCGTGCGGGGGCGTGTTCTGAAGGACGAGGATCTCGCCGGTTTCGGTGGCGATTTGGTCGGCGAAGTCGCGGACTTCGAGTTCGTACGTCCATGTCTCCTCGGGTTGCAGGGGGTCGGGTTGGATGGTCACGGTCCAGAGGTCCGTGTCCTCATCTTGGGTGAGGATGAGCGTCTCGGTGCTGCCATCCTCTTTCGTCACCGTGAGTTCGGGCGGTTGGATGGCCGTGGTGCTCACGATGTCGGCGCTCCAGGTCAGGTTCATGCCTGCCTCTGCTTGCTCGCTTGGATCCGTGAACAGGGACAGGATCTCTGGCGGGTCGCCTGGTTCGACCGTGACGGTGTCCATCAGCGTGCTGTTGGGGTTGATGCCGAAGTCGTCCGCGATCATGGTGACTTCGTACGTGCCTGCTTGGTCGAAGAGGCCGCCGGGTTCGCCTGCGGCGAAGGTGCCTTCCCAGGTGCCGCTTTGAGTTTCGGCGTCGTGGACTTGCGTGATGGACAGGTCTCCTTCGGCGGTTTCGCCGCTGGGTTTGGTCACGTTGAGGAGGACGCGTTCGACGCGGAGGGGGTCGCTGGCTTCGCCGGTGCCGAAGATCTCGTCGCCGGGTGCAAGCGTGGTGGGGGTGAGGGTTTCGTTCCACAATTCTGCGGGGCCTTGGTCGTCGATTTTGATGGTCCAGTTGGCGTGGTTGGTCCTATCGAAGGCGTCTTTGACGATGACTTCGACGTTGAACTCGCCGACCCATGGGAGGCTGATGTTGGGGTGGTTCTGGTAGGCGTCCTCGGTCGTGTCAGCGTACCAGGCGGTCCAGGGTTCTCCGACATCGTCACCAGGGAGGAACCCATCATCTTCGGTGCAGTCCTCGCCTGTTTGGTATCCTCCGTCTTGGTCCTCGCAGTACGTGATGGGGATCATGCGGGCTTTTTGGATGGCTTCGTTCCCGTCGGGGTCCCACACGCGGAAGTGCACGTCCCCGGGTTGGGGTTCGTGCCCGGTGTCGGTGATGTTCACGGTGAGGTTGAACGAGTTATCGGGTTCGCTCACGGTTCCTTGATACTCGGGGGGGTCAGCGAGGCTGAAGGTTTGCCCGTTGACCGTGTCGGTGCTGGAGTCGAAGGAGGTGCTGATGTTCTTGGGCCATTCGCTGACCGTGAAGGGTGCTGGTTCGCTGAGGGTCACGTTGCCGAGGGCGTCTTCGGCTTCGACTTGGAAGTGGTATTGGCCGAGGTGATCGATGAAGGCGTTCTCGACTTCCCAGAGGTTGTTCTCTCCTTCGACGCTTTGCATGGAGGTGTTCGTGACGTTTTGGTTCCCTTCGTCGTCTTGGGGGTGGATGAAGTGGGCGGTGACGTTCTCGGTGCCGGCGGGGGGTTCCACGTGGGCGCGGAAGGGGGCTTCGACGCCTTCGAAGAGTGTGACCTCCTCGGTCAGGGGGTCTTGCTCCTCCCCGTCGAGGATGATGTGGGGGTCCGTGATGCTGGGTCCCTCGGGGGCATCGTAGAAGAGTTCGATGCACCAGGTGTTGGATGCATCGTCCACGTTGGGGGCAAGGGAGTTGTCGAGGCTGGCGTCCGTGGTCCAGGTGGTGTCGTCGTCCCATCCCACCGGGCAGTCGTTGGCTTCGTGGGTTTCCATGATGCGGCCGAAGGCCTCGTTCACGGAACCCTCTTGCTGGGGGCCGTACGAGTGCTCGGGATGGTCCAAGCGGATCATGAGAACGTGCTTGCCTCCTGTGGGGGAAGGCTCGACGGTGATCGCGTTCTCGAAGACGTTGACCTCTTCGTCAGGGTCCTCGACTCCATCATGCTCAACACGGTGTAGATCCCCGGTGCCTGGGGGCGTGCTGGGGGCTCGGGCGACTTGCTCGTCTTCGTCGGCGACTTTGAGGTTCACGGACGCGTTCCACCAGCGGTCGACGGGGCCATGCTCGCCGGCGTTCTCGAACGCGGGGTGAAGACGGATGTGGTTCACGGTTGGGTCGCAGAGGTTCTGGGTGTCGGTGCAGAGCCCATCGAACCCGTCGATGCTGATACCGATCTCGGTCAGGACTAAATCCACCCCGTCAATGTCTTCATCGTCGGTGAAGATGTTGGCGTCGGGGTCGCTGTCAGGGATCCAAACCTGTCGGTCGCTGTTGGGATCATGGTCCAGGCGCAGCGTGAGGTCGTACGTGCCTGCAAGGTGTCGTAGGTCGAACGCTTCGAAGGTTTCTTCGAGGGAAGCGACGCCAAGGGGACCGATGGCGTCGTCGCGATCGTCAAGATCCATGGTGCCAAAGCTTGTCAGCTCGTGCACGCCGGACTGGACCACGTTGCCCGGTTCATCCTCAGGGCTAATCTCCCAGTAGATGGGCGTTTCGAGGATCGCGCCCCGACGGTACGAACACACAGCCTCATCCCACCCCGACGGGCCTTCACCGTCGCACTCGAAATCAACATCGCCCGCGTCCTCCTCCCGGCTCACATCCCCCGCTTCACCCTCCTCAGTCACGTGAGCGTACCAGTAGCTTGTGCGGTCGGCGTAGGCTTCGCCTCCGTTGGGGTTCCAGTTCTCGTAGTCCCCGTTGTTCTCGACGGTAACCTCGAACGTGGTCAACTCTTCACCATACGTCGTGTGGCGGTCCTCGTCGCCGGGGGTTAGCCACGTGAACCCGGTGGGCTCCATGTTGGGAAGCTGGCCAACGACGAGCACGCGCTCGGCACCCGCCAACCCCTCGTCATCCCCGTTGGTGAGCAAGAAGCGAACTCGCTGCTCGCCTTCATGATCCCCGTCGATCATGGGGTTGTCGAACCATCGCGTGGTGCAGTCCTCGCCCGGGGCCAATGACCCGCCATTGCATGTGCCGCCTTGGCCACTGCTCAGGGCGGCGGATGCGGAAATGTCTCTCGTTTCGCCATCTGTGATAAGGTAAAGGCCATCAAGATCGAACTCTGTATCCGAGAACCCGAGGTCTGAGCAGGTGCTGGGGCGTCGGTCCACGATGTCCAAGCGGAACTGGATACGATCCCCGTCGTTGAGGAACACAGCGCTTTCCTGATCCCCGTTCGGCGGCTGGAGGATGTGGCTGTCCTCGTCGAGGCTTACTCCCTGGATGTGAACCCGCTCGATGAAGAGCGGACGATCCATCTCACAATCATCGGTGAGTTGAGCTTCGCCCTCCCCTGGCAGGATCGTGACAAGGGAGAATGTCAACGCGAGGGCTAGGACGGGGACGAGCAGGGTTCGAAGACGGGGAGCCTTTTCGGGCACGTGGGGTCACCTCTTGGCCCAGACGGGCAAGGGCCTTGTCCGGCAACCCAGTCTTAAAGGTTGCCGCCCGGGACAGGCTCACTGTGGATGCTTGAACGTTTCGGTAGATACCGCCCCCAAGGCACCGGGAACCCCCCTTTTTATAGGGGGCCCGGCACCCAGGAGGGCGAACGGAGCTTACTCCCAGGCTCCCACGCACATATCCTCGAAGTCGCCCACTTGGTCCATGTACGCGGCGCAGAAGTGCGTGCTGTACACGCTCGTGGGAGGTTGTTCGCTGTCCAAGTATGCACCCTGGGGGCCTCCGCTGTCGAGGTAGACCACGATCCTTTCGGTACCCACTGGGATGTGGCCATCCTCGATGCTGCCCGTATCCGTGATGCACTCGCCGTCCTCGATGGGCATGGTTCCAAGAAGAGCGCCGGGTTGCGTGATCTCGTCGCCGTAGAACTTCAGCATGAACT
>PWVY01000040.1 GCA_003561665.1 Thermoplasmata archaeon | reverse complement strand
TGGGTGTGGGGGGCGTGGTGGGGGTTTGGAGGTGGATGGTGGTTTCGAGGCTTGTTTCGCCGGTGGCTTGGATGTGGATCTCGATGGGGGCTTGGGTTGCGTTGAAGCCAGGGAGGATCTGCCAGGTTTCGTGGTGGTTTGCCTGGGCGAGGGTGCTTTGGGTGATGATGGGGTAGGTTTCGCCATTGGGGAGTTCGAGGGTGGCCGTGAGGGAGGCCATGGGGGTTTGGGCGCTGGCCTGGGCTTGGATGTGGATGGCGCCGATGTCCTCTGGGGGCGTGGGGACGGTTAGGGTGTCTTGTTGTTCTTGGAGGGGGTCGTGCGTGGACCAGGCGAGGGTGCTTGTGTGGGGGAGGGTGGTTTGGTGTGCGTGGTCGGGGTCGAGGTTGTGGTTGAGGGCTCCGATGCAGCCTGCGGTGGCGAGGGCGGTGAGGACCGCGAGGACGGGGAGGGTTCGCACGGGGGATCAGGCCGTAGGCTGCGTGTGGGGTCTTTAGCGTTCCGGGGCATGGGTTGACCGAACTGACCCTTTGAGGGGGGTGGGGGTGTGCGGGGCCGTGGGTTGGGGCGTTATTTGCCTTCGAATTCGGGTTCTTTCTTCTGGAACATGCTGGTGACGCCTTCGATCACGTCGTCGGTGCTGGCTAGGACGCCGAAGGCGCCGGCTTCGGCTTCCATGGCTTGCGTTGTGGAGGCGTCGTGTCCTTCTTGGATGAGGTTGCGTGTGAAGCGCATCGCGATGGGCGCGTTGCCGGCGAGGTTCTCGGCGAACGCTTGCACCTTCTCGTCGAACTCGTGCGTCTCGTAGACGCGGTGCACGAGGCCCATCTCGTAGGCGCGTTGGGCCGTGATGCGTTCGCCAAGGAGGGCGATCTCTTTGGCGTGGCTGGTCCCGATGAGCTTGGGTAGGCGGAAGGTGCCGCCCATGCCCGGGAGAAGGCCAAGCGTGACTTCGGGGAGTTGGAAGCGGGCTCGGGTGCTGGCGATGCGCAGATCGCAGGGGAGGGTGAGTTCGAGGCCTCCTCCGAAGGCGTACCCGTCGACGGCGGCGATGATGGGTGTGCCGAGTTTCTCGATGGTGAGGCACATCTTGTGCCCGTCGCGGACGATCTCGCTGGCGATGGCGGGCGTGAAGCCGCCGACGTCTTGGAGGTCTGCGCCGACGCAGAAGGCTTTGTCGCCTTTGCCTTTGAGCACGATGCATCGCACATCCTCGTCGTTGTCGAGCTGTTTGAGCGCGGCGTCGAGGTCTTGGACGAGTTCGGCGCTGATGGCGTTCAAGCGGTGGGGTCGGTTGAGGGTGAGCGTGCCGACCATGGCGTCTTCGTCGATGCTGACTTCGACGGTTTCGAACCCGCCGTGGCCCTCTTCTGTGGTGTCGTACGTGTAGAAGCCTTCCCCTGCGTCTTGACCGGTGTGGCCCTCTTCGACGCGGGATCGGATGGCGTCCACGGGCTCGGCGAGGGGGTTATCGGTTTGTTCGTGGAGGTCTTCGAGGGTGTCCATCACGTTGTCGAGGCCTTCTTCGTCGGCCCAACGGAGGGGGCCTTTGGGGAAGGCGGTGCCGTTCTTCATGGCGAGGTCGATCTGGCTGGGGGTGGCGATGTCTTCTTGGACGAGGCGGGCGGCTTCGTTGGCCAAGAGGCTCATGATGAAGGTGGGGTCGAACCGGTCGGCCATGTCGGGGGAGACGTCGGCTTGGACCTTGTCCCCGTCCCACGCGTAGAACCCTTGCCCGGTCTTCTTGCCCAGGTTGCCTTCCTCGACGAGGTCGCGTTGGATCTGGGAGGCCGAGTACGCATCGCCGAGGCGTTCGCTCATGTAGTCGCTGGCGTGCACGCCGACGTCGAGGCCGGTGTAGTCGGCCAGCTCGAAGGGGCCCATGGGGAACCCGGCTTTGTACTTCATGGCCGCGTCGATCTCCTCTTTGGATGCGAGGCCTTCTTCGAAGGCTTCCACGGCGGAGCCGATGAAGATGCCCACAAGGCGGCTGGTGACGAACCCGGGCGTGTCTCGGTTGAGCGTCACATACGTTTTGCCAAGCGCATCCGAGACGTCCTCGACGGCTTGGATGGCTTCGTCGCTGGCGGATTCGCTGGGGATGATCTCGATGAGGTCCATCAGGAGGACCGGGTTGAAGAAGTGCATCCCGATCATGCGGGAGGGGTCGTCGAGCTTCTCTCCGATCTCGGTGATGCGCATCGTGCTCGTGTTCGACGTGAGCACCGCGTGGTCGGGGGCGTGCTGTTCGACGTCCGCGAAGATCTTCTGTTTGAGGGAAAGATCCTCGGGCACGGCTTCGATGACCAAGTCCGCTTCGCCGACGGCTTCGTTGAGGTCCGTGGTCCCGGTGACGCGACCGAACGCCTCGGTGGCGGCCTCCTCCGTGATCTCGCCTTTCTCGGCGAGCTTGCCCAGGCTCCATTCGATCTTCCCCATCGCGTCTTCGACGATGTCCCCGTCGAGGTCACGCAGCGTGACCGTGAAACCGTTCATGGCGGCGAGCTCTGCGATCCCGTGTCCCATGTCGCCGGCGCCTAGCACGGCGATCGTGTCGACCTCTGGCATAAACGAGGCAAGGATGCCCTCTTAGGAAAAACGTTCCCCGGCCTGGCGCCCACCCGGGGGGCGGTAAGCTACCTGGCGGGGCGCGGGTCACCCTGTGAAGGGGAGGCTACCTGGTTTTGCCAGCGATACCTCGTTCTCTTATCCAATCGGACCGGTGCAGGCTCCATGGTCGAGTACTTCACGGAAGCGTACTGGGACGAGCTGGCATCACGGCTCAACGAGGATGAATCGTTCCAAGAGAAAGCCGGGGACTTGGATACCTCGCTCCTGTTCGTCGCGGACGACCATGACCGCGCGTTCCTGATGGACGTCGAGAACGGGAAGGTCACCGCGAACGCGGTGGATGACGACTCGGAGGCCGAGTTCACGTTCAAAGGCCCCTACGAGAGCTGGGTGTCCAACCACCGAGACGGAGCCGGCTTGCAGCGGCTCGTCATGACGGGCAAGCTCCGGTTCGAGGGGAGCATGGGCAAGATCATGGGGCTGCAGAGCCAGCTTGGTTTCGTCACGGACAGGGCCCGTGAGATCGAAGCCGAGTACTGACCTCCCGCACGGTCGGGCGCTTATTCCTTGGGCCCGTGCACGCGCAGGTAGATGATCATGGGGAGCGCGAGCATGGCCACGTTCGTGCCCTTCTCGGTGAGCTCGTACTCCACGCGCACCGGCATCTCGTCGAAGAGGGTCCGATCGATCAAGCCTTGATCCTCAAGCTCGGTCAACCGTTTCGAGAGCGTGCGGGAGGAGATGCCTTCCAGGCTCGTTTTGAGCTCGTTGAAGCGAAGCGTGCCCTTCTGGCTTAACACGAACATGAGCTCGACCACCCACTTGCGGAAGAAGATCCGAAGCGACCGCACCGTTTGATCGATCTCATCCTGGAGGCCCCCGGACGCCTCGACCATGCCCTCCCACGGTTCAGCCAGCTCCTCGATGTTCTGCTGGATGCGCTGCTCGAGCAACGCGTCCAACAGCTCGGGGTCAAGCTCGAGGGCCTCTTCAGGCACACCAGGTGTCTTTCGCGATACCAACCGGGGCCACCTTCACTGGAGGCCTTATGGGACCCCTCCGCTATAGTTTATTCTGTAAACCAGCTTCGCGAGCGCAACTGCGGAGCCGGTGAGGTGACCCCGATGGTTGACTTCGAACTCGACGACGACACACGCATGATCATCCGGACGCTTGGAGACTTCATGGAGCAAGAGGTCCTCCCCGTCAAAGAGAAACATCAAGAAGCCATCCTCAACGAGCGAAAACGCCTCACAGACGACGGGCGCCTTCGCGAGGACCTCGTCGAAGCCTCTAAACGGATCCGCAAGAAAAGCGCCAAGCAAGGCTTCTACGGCATGCACATGCCCGAAGAGGTCGGAGGCGCTGACATCCCCGCCGTCGGCATGCTCAAAGCCTTCCAAGAAGTCTACAAGCACGGGCTTGGCTTCACCTTCGCCGTCCTCAGCCAGATCGAAGGCCCCAACCAGATGCTCCTCAACCTCGACGAAGAACAACGCGAAGAATACCTCTACCCCCTCATGAACGGCGAGAAAACCAGCGCGTTCGCCCTCACCGAACCCGGCGCAGGATCCGACGTGCGCGGCATCAGCACGCGCGCCGAGAAAGACGGCGACGAGTACATTCTCAACGGCACCAAAACGTTCGTCACGAACGGCCCCTACTGCGACTTCGCGCAAGTCTTCGCCGTCACCGACCCCGACGCCGACGGGTACGGCGGCATCACCGCCTTCCTCATCGACGCCGACGCGGAAGGCTTCAACAAGAGCCCCCCGCAAGACACCATCAGCTCGGACGGGCTCCAATGCGAGTTCCACCTCGACGACTGCCGCGTGCCCGAAGAGAACATCATCGGCGCCCCCGGGCAAGGGTTCTTCCTTGCCATGCAGAACATCAGCGAAGCACGCGTGCAAATCGGCGGCATCTGCATGGGCCTTGCCCGCTACTGCCTGGACAAGACCATCCCCTACGTGACCAACCGCGAAGCCTTCGGACGACCCATCAGCAAGTTCCAAGGCGTCACGTTCCCCCTGGCCCAATCGCAGACCGAGCTCGCAGCCGCCGAGAACCTCGCCCTCAACACGGCCTGGAAGATCGACCAGAACAAGGACGTCATGCAAGAGACCAGCATGACGAAGCTCTACTGCACCGAGATGCTCTGGAACACGGCCGACCTGTGCGTCCAAGCCCACGGCGGCGTCGGTGTCGCCAAGGAAACCGAGATCGAGGGCGTCCTCCGCTACTCGCGCGTCATGCGCATCTACGAAGGCACCAGCGAGATCCAGAAAAGCACCATCGCCCAAACCATGGGCATGTGAACCCCAGGCGCGCCCAGCACATCGCTTAAAACGCATCGCGCCGGACAAGCGCGCTTGCTGCAACGAGCGCGGTGAGAAGGCCTACGGGTCCAAGGGGGACCGCGTCCCATGAAGCATCGGTCCCATGGTCATCGTCCTCGGCCTCCTCGTGAGCCAGGATCTCTTCGTCGCTTCCGTCATCGCTCGCGGCCGCGCGCACGATGACATCCTTCGCGGATTGGTCGACGTGCCCGCGCTCGGTTGTGACGGTGAGCACAACGGTGTAGAGCCCGCGTTCGGCGTAGTCGTGCGTCACGGTTTCGCCTGTCGCCGTGTTCCCGTCACCGAAGTCCCATTCGTAGGAGGCGATCTCAGAGTCGTGCGCTTGGCTTTGGGACGCGTTGAAGGTGCAGGGGGCCAGTTGGCAGGCGTGCGTGAAGCGGGCGGTCACCGTGGGGGACCCGTCGGTTTGGACGGTGAGGGCTTGTTGTTGCGTGGCTGTTCCATCGTCGGTTCCGGTCACGGTGAGCGTGACGGTGTACGTTCCGGGGGCGTCGTACGTGTGCGTGGTGGTTTCGCCTGTCGAGGTGTTCCCATCGCCCAGGTCCCAACGGTAGGCCTGGATGTCGCCGTCGGGGTCTTGGCTGGTGGACGCGTCAAGTTCGCACCGGGCATCGGTGCATGCGTACGTGAACGCTGCCGTGGGGGGTTGGGGTTCGTTGAAGGCCAGGAAGTGGTTGTAGTGGGATGCGAGGTTCCAGTGGTTGGCAAGC
>PWVY01000029.1 GCA_003561665.1 Thermoplasmata archaeon | reverse complement strand
GCCCCGATAGGCCTACCGAGCATCCGCCATCTCAGAGAGCACGCCTGGAGCACGAGGCGGCTTCCCCTCCGGCCAAACGCGTACACGCGCATCCACCGCCAACCCACCCTCCCCGTCAGCGTACACGATGACCGGGTTCACATCCAACTCCCGGATCGCCTCCTGTTCGCTTGCCAACCACGACAATCGCAACAACAACGCCTCAAGCGCATCCACATCCGCCCGCGCCTCCCCGCGCACCCCCTCCAACAACGGCCAACCCCGCACCCCACGAACCATCCGAGAAGCCTCTTCGTCCGTTAACGGAGCCAACCGCACCACCACGTCCCTGAGCACCTCCGCGTGAACCCCACCCATCCCGAACAACACCGTAGGACCGAACGCCGGATCCGAACTGATGCCCATGATGACCTCGCGACCCTTGGGCCTCTGCTCCTGAACGAGCGCAGCCTCAAGCTTGAACCCTCCCTCACGCAGGTTCGCCTCAAGATCCCCGAACGCCTTCTTGGCCCCCTCAGGGGTCTCGATGTTCATGATCAAACCTCCCACGTCCGTCTTGTGCACCAAGCCCGCCGCCTGGGCCTTCACCACGCACGGCGCGCTTAGATCCTCCAGCGCTTTTTCAGCCCCCGAAGGAGAGTCGACGACGCGATGCGGGGGCGACGGAATCCCGTACGCCTCCAACACCTCGAAGGCCTCCTCTTGGCGAAGCCATTCCCTCCCCTCCTCGGCCGCGCCTTCCAACAACCCCGCTACCCGGGCCGGTTCCGTATCGTGGAACGCACGAAGCTTCCCTTGAGGGCGCCGTTTGCGCTCGGCCCACGCTTGATAAGTGCCCAGGGATGCCACCGCTGATTCCGGGAACGTGAACGTCGGCAGCCCCGCCTCGCTGAGCGCCTGGAACGCCGTATCTCCACGCCCTCTCCCCATCACGCACGCCACGACTGGGATATCCCCCGTCGCCGGCGAGAGGATGGCATCCACCACATCCTCGTCTCGCATGAACGTCGGCGGCGTGTAAATGACCATCAGAGCGTCCACCCCCTCATCCTTCGCGATCGCTTCCACCCCGACACGGTACGCTTCTGGCCCCCCACCTGCCGTCAAATCCACGGGGTTGGCCAAGCTCGCCTCACCAGGCGTGACTTCTGCTAACCGGTCCTTCGTCTCAGGGCGCAATTCGGCCAAAGCGAGGCCATGTTGCTCGAGCGCATCCACGACCATGATGCCAGGTCCTCCGCTGTTGGTCAACACGGCCACGCGGTTGCCCTTTGGTTCAGGAGCGCGCGCGAGGACGCGGCCGATCGCGAACACTTCGTCGATGGTATCCGCACGGATGACGCCACATTGCTCGAAGAGCGCATCCGTGAGGGCATCCGCCTCAGCCAAAGCGCCCGTGTGCGATTGGGCCGCACGAGCTCCAGCTTTCGAGCGACCGCTCTTGACGGCCACGACAGGTTTTTCTTTCGTGATCTCGCGGGCCACGTCGATGAAGTTGCGGGGGTTCCCAAAGTGCTCCAGGTAGAGGAGCACAGCCTCGACATCCTCCTGGTCCCTCCATCGCGCCAAGAGGTCGTTGCTGGAGACATCCATGCGGTTGCCAAGGCTTACGAATGACGACAAACCAAGGCCCAGCTCCTCGGCCAAGTCGAGGATGGCCATGCCCAAGGCACCGCTTTGAGAGACGAAGGCCAGGCCTCCATGATTCGTATGTTGCGGGCTAAAGGTTGCGTTCATCCGCACCGTGGGGTGGTTGTTGAGCACGCCCATGCAGTTGGGACCCACCGCGCGCATGCCGTAGCGGTTCAACAGATCCATCAGTCGGGCCTCACGCTGGGCGCCTTCCTCACCGATCTCGCGGAACCCTGCCGAGATGATCACAAGCCCCTGAACCCCCTCTTGGCCACAGGCTTCGACGATGTCAAGCACGTACGGGGCCGGCACGACCACGACGGCCAAATCCACCGTTTCCGGGATGGATCCCACATCCGGGTACGCGCGGACGCCGCAGATGGATCCCGCGTTGGGGTTGACGGGGTATGCGGCTCCTTGAAACTCTCCATGGAGGAGGTTCTTGAAGATCTGGCGACCGATGCTGTCCGGGTTCCGGCTGACACCAATCACGGCAACCGTGTCGGGTGAGAGGATCGCATCGAGGTTCCGGACATCCGCGACGTCCATGGCGAGGGATGGCGTTCGTGACGTATTAGCCTGGCCGCAGCGATGCCTTCGAGAGAAGCAGCACGCACGGTGGAATGGAACGTCTCGGCAGGTTTTTCCCTCTATAGATCATCCACGCGTCATGGCGTCTTGGCTTCTTGTGCCTACGGACGGAAGCCCCCCCGCGAGGCGAGCCGTCGATCGCGCCACCGAGTTGGCAGGGAAACTGGGCAAGCCGATCCTTGGGCTCTACGTCATCGAGACGGGGCACACCGACGGTTACCCCGAGTTCTCGGTTTTACCGACCGAGGACATGTACGAGAAGCACTGGGAGAAAGCACAACAGATGCTCAAGAAGGCCTTCACGCCCGCCCAGGACGCGGGCGTTGAGGTCAAGATGGAAGTCGTGCGCGCTGAGAACCCATGGACCGGCATCCTCGATGCTGCCGAGGAGGGTTCGGTGGACATGATCGTGATGGGATCCCACGGGCGCGGGGGTCTCCGGCGTTTTTTGCTTGGAAGCGTTGCAGAGCGTGTTGCTCGCGCAGCGCCGTGTCCCGTGATGCTTGTTCCCTCCGAGGATCGATCCCCGTAAGCAGGGTTTTGGACATCTTTGCCTAACCGGCCCCATTTATGGTGCAGCGCGAGCCTTCGAGGAAGCATGCTTCCTGCGCGCATGTTGGACGGTCTCGGTGTGGGTCTTATCCTCTTGGGGTTGGCAAAGTTCGTCTTATCCGGGTTCGTGGACGTTCACGCGCTTGTGCTGGGCGCCGGGCTGGGGGCTGCTACGATCGCTGCGGGCCACGTGGGGGGAGGTCCTCAGCCGGTTCCCTCAAGAGGGTATTCCTTCCCAGAAGCCATGGGGGTGCTGAAGCGGGCGGTCCTTGGAAGCATGCTCGTGGGGGGCGCGGTCACGTTCTTCGGGTTCTATTTCTGGATCCTTGAGACGATTGGGGTCGTCGACGTGTTGGTCTTGTTCGCGTTGTCGGTGTTGATCGTGTTCGCGTCGCTGGTTGCTGCTTGTGGGTTGATTCTTGTGGACGTGCTCGTGTCCAAAGAGGAGACGGGAACCGTCCAGGATCCCCTTGAGGGCGGTGCTGGTTAGTCAACGGTCGCTTGAGCGATGGAAGCGTGCTCCCGGGGTTGCTCATCAGTGCGCGTTGGCTGTCCAGCGTGTCCTTACCCGTGGGGTTTTCGATCTTGGACGACAGCGAGCTAGCTGTGGGTTCATTTGGCGAACCGTGTCATTTCCAATCTCCGGGTTCTTCTCCGTGGATCTCTCCTTTTGCTTTCCTCTCTCCGGGCCATTTCGCGATGATGAGGATGGCGAGGAAGAAGGCGGCAACGAGGGCGGCGGAGACGGTGCCCGGGAGCGGCCCCATGGTTGCGGCCGTGGTCCAGGGCTCGGTGGTGAGAATCGTGATCTTCGTGACCCAAGCGAGGCCGATGACCCCGAAGAGGAGGCCGTAAACGCGGCGTAGCCTCCGTGAGGTTGCTTCCCGCTTGGTGACCTTGTACGTCGGGTTCCGGAGATCATCGCTGAGTTCTTCACGCCAGTGCGGGTGCTCGACTCCTTGCGGGTCGAGCGCGTTCGCGAAAACGTTCTCTTTCATCAGTCGAACCCGGGCTCGGTGGATGTCGTAAAAACGGTATCGGCGGACATCGAACGCAAGGAAGATAAGGAGGATGAGAAGCCCAATCAGAAGGACGTGGGGGGAGATGTTTGGAGCGGAGAAAACGACGGTGACGAGGGCAGCGATGAGCGTGATAGCCCAATTCGTTGTCTGATCCAACCGGTCCAGCGCGGTCGTGGTCTGGCTAACTTCGCCTCGGAAGTAGTGAGGAAGCAGCTCGATGACCGTCTCTTGATCATAGGGGATCTCCTCGTCCTCATCGTCCAGACGCCGTTCCTCGTCGCTCGTGGACATCGATGGGCGTAGCCCCTTGGGGCCCTATCAAAGCCGATAAAGGCAAGATTTGCAACGCACGATTTTCTTCGACCGACGAGGGGCGCTTCACTCAAACTCGATGAGGGGTTTGATGACGCCGTCCTCTTTGTTCTCCATCAACGCGAAGGCTTCGTCGACTTGATCGAACGGGAACGTGTGCGTCGTCATCAACGTCGGGTCGACGCCGTCGTTCTCGAGGATGCGGAGCATGCGCTCCAAGCGGACGCGGCCGCCAGGGCAAAGCGTGGTCCGGATGGTCTTCTCAGCCATGCCCACACCCCAGGCTTCCCGGGGAAGGTTCACGTGTTCTCCTTCTCCGTGGTATCCGACGTTCGAGATGGTGCCTCCGGGCTTGGTCGCTTGGACGCACTGTTCGAAGGTCTGGCTTGTGCCCAGCGCCTCGATGCTGGAGTCCACCCCCTCGTCGTCGGTGACCTCGTGGATCTTCTCCACCGGGTCATCGTCTTGGTAATCGATGACGTGATCGGCCCCGTAGTTCTTGGAGAGTTTCTGGCGTTCCGGGACGCTTTCGATCGCGATGATCTCGCCCGCGCCGCGGAGTTTGGCGCCCGCGGTTGCCATCAATCCGACGGGGCCTTGTGCGAAGACGGCCACGGTCCCGCCCAGGGGGATCTCGGCGTGCTCTGCTCCCGCGAACCCTGTCGTCATCATGTCCGTGATGTAGACGGCCTCTTCGTCGCTGACCGCTTCCGGTATCTTGGCCAGGTTCCCGTCGGCGTCGTTGACATGGACGCGTTCTTGGAAGACCCCGTCCTTCACGTTCGCGAACTTCCATCCGCCAAGCGCACCGTTGGATTGGGAGGGGAACCCACGTTGCGCAGCCTCGGAGCTCCAGTCCGGCGTGATCGCGCCCACCGCGACACGGTCTCCCGGTTGGACATGCTCGACCTCGGCCCCGACCTCGTCGACGACGCCCACGACCTCATGCCCGAGCGTTAGGTTCTCCCGTTCCCCGATGGCGCCGTGCACCGTGTGAACGTCCGAGGTGCAAACGAGCCCTTTCGTTGGCTTCAGGATCGCGTCGTTAGGGCCTGCTTGTGGTTGTTCTTTCTCTGTGAACCCGACCTCTCCGATGCCGTTCATCACGAATGCCTTCATGCGTCTCACCGTGTGCCGCGCGGTGGCCATTCAAGGCCTTTCTCGTTGAAAGGACCAAGAGGGAACCGAACACGTTCATCGGAAGGTTCGCGGTCTGAACGCGTGGCTCGTGCTGGGTATGAGGCCTGGAGTCGGTGAGCGTTTATCGAAACCCGTAAGCCAGGCAGCAGGGCTGGGTTGGTATGGTCCCTGTTGGTGAGGGTGGACACCGGGCGGCGTTCCTGGTGGCTTTGCTTACGGAACGAAGGGAGAAGCTTGCGTTGGCGGAGTCTTGCACGGGGGGGCTTGCATCGTCATTGATCACGGATGTTCCAGGCGCTAGCAAGGTTTTTGATCGGTCCATCGTTGCGTACTCGAAGGCATCGAAGGTGGATGCTCTCTG
>PWVY01000095.1 GCA_003561665.1 Thermoplasmata archaeon | reverse complement strand
TGCCCAGGCTGGCCACCCCCGTCACGGATTCAAGAAGCACGTACTCATCGATGCCCGGCAACCGGGCCATCACGGCGACCCCGATCCCCAGGGGGATCGCGCTAGCGATGAGCGCGATGAACCTGGAGACGGTGCGGGGGACCAGCATGGCGATGCCCGCGCCCACAAGGGGCGTGAAGATCGCGAGGGTCAACCAGGGGACATCCATCAAGCACCACCTCCCACGGTGTAACGGAGAACATACACGATGATCACGATGAGCAGCAGCAACCCGCTAAGGATGGCGACCGCGTAGTCGGATACGCGCCCGGTTTGCAAGCGGCTTCCTACGCCTCCAACCCAGTCGTTCACGCGAGCCGTGGCGTCCACGGCCCAATCGATGACCAAGCGGTCCACGGCATCCATGAAGCGAGCGGAGACCAGCACCGTCTTGTCGACGAGGCCGTAGTAGGCCTCTGTGAGGTAGTAGCGGCGAACGAGCACCTGCTCGAACCCGGCGAAGTCCTCGTCAGCCGTGATGTGCTCCTCGACGCGATCGGGCTTAAAGCGGGTCCAAGCGACGGCGAGACCCAGCACGGCGACGCTCAACCCGACCCATGCTTTCCAGGACCCCACGATGCCCATCAGGGTCTTCTCGAACGGCGTGTCGAAGTAGAGCATGTCCCCGACGTAGAACACCAGGAACCCGCTGCCGATCGCGAACAACGCGAGCACAACGAGCACGCCGTTCATGTGCCAGGTCCCATCGTGCAGGTGATCCTCGTCCTCGCCTCGATAGTCGCCCGCGAAGGTCATCAACCACAAGCGAGCCATGTAGTACGCGGTGAGCCCGGCCGTCGCGAGGGCCAGACCCCAGAGCACGAAGAAGAGCGGGTTCCCACCGCCCGCCGTGAACACGTACTCAAGGAGGATATCTTTGCTCCAGAACCCGCTGAAGGGGGGGATCCCGGCGATGGCGAGCGTTGCGATGGCCATCGTGATGGCCGTAATCGGCATGTATCGTAGGAGGCCCCCGAACTCACGCATGTCATAGTTGTGAAGCGCGTAACCGATCGCGCCAGCGCACAGGAACAAGAGGGCCTTGAAGAAGGCGTGGTTGAACAGGTGAAGCAACCCCGCGGTGAACCCGGCGGCCACGATCGCCACGGCGCCAAGCCCCAGGAACATGTACCCCAGTTGGCTGATGGTGGAAAAGGCCAGAACTTGCTTGATGTCCGGGTTCACGGCGGCCATGGTGGCCGCGAAGAACGCGGTCAACGCACCGATCGTGGCGACCGTGATCAACACCCAATCAACGGCAGCGAACACGGGGATGAAACGCGCCACGAGGTACACACCGGCTTTCACCATGGCGGCTGCGTGGATCAAGGCCGAGACCGTGGTGGGACCTTCCATGGCATCAGGGAGCCAGATGTGAAGGGGAAGCTGAGCGCTTTTGCCCACCGCACCGATGAACAGGAACAACATCGAGAGCCCAAGCAGGTTCCCGTTTTGGGCTGCCACGGCAGCAATGTTGTCCGTGTTGAGGATGGCGGAAAGGTCGATGCTTCCGAAGAGGACGGCCAAGATGACGAGCCCTGCAAGGAAGAAGATGTCCCCTACGCGCGTGACGAGGAAGGCCTTCTGAGCGGCCGCGGCCGCATCGGGTTTCACGTACCAGAACCCGATGAGCAGGTACGAGCAAAGGCCCATCAGCTCCCAGAAGATGAACAATTGCAGCAGGTCCGAGCCGAGCACGAACCCGAACATGCTCGCCACGAAGAGGGCTAAAGCGGCGTAGTAGCGTTGGCGCCCATCGATGTGGACGTGCGTGCCATCCACGAGATGGTATCCGTCTTTCTCGGGTCGGATGTACCCGATGCTGTAGATGGCGATGCCTGCCGTGAGGATCCCGACGGGGATCAAAAGCCACGCGGTCAACGCGTCAGCGTAAACGCCCAGGTCGAACGCGTAGCGACCGGTCTCGAGCCATGCGTGGCCAACGACCTCGCTCAGGGTCCAGACGTAGGCTTCTTGGAACGCCTCGTAGGGCCCTTGCCAGATGCGCCATGCTGCGGCTAGCGCGAGCGCGCCAGCGGCGACGATGGCCGGCATGGCCAGGTACCCACCACGTTCGGGGATCCATCGTCCAAACAGGGCGACGATGGCGAAGGCGACCAGGGGCAAAACGGGGATCAGCCAAGCGTAATCGAGCACCATCGTTGTTTCAGCCTCGCAGTAGGTTCGCCCGGGTGACGTCCACGGTGTCCGTGATTCGGAACAGGTTCACGATGATGGCCAGCCCCACGGCGGCCTCAGCGGCCGCGATGGCGATGCTGATCAGCGCGAACACGAAACCGTCCTGGTGGCCCCACGCGCTTGCGAAGGCGACGAAGTTGATGTTCGCGGCGTTGAGCATCAGTTCGATGCTCATCAGGACCATGATCGCGTTCTTGCGGCTCATCAGGCCCCATGTGCCGATGGCGAAGAGGGCCGCGGAAAGCGCGACGTACCACCATGTTGCGAGTTCGAACACCATCTAGGGTTCACCTCCGTGCTCGGGGAGCGCCACGGCCAGGGCTCCCACGAGCGCGATGAGCAGGAGCACGCCAAGCGCTAGGAGCGGGATCGCCCAGTCGGTGAAGAGAACCATCGCGATGGCGTGTAGATCCTCAACGCCGGCGGGGGCTTGACCCCAGGTTTCGGTGAAGCCGGGGACGTTCGTGATATCCCAAGCCTGAACCGCGATGAGTGAGCCTAGGAAGATGCTGATGATGAGGTGAACATCCATCCGGGTGATGCGGAAACTTCGCTTGTCCTCGTCGCTCATTGAACGGCCTCCTCGTCCTCATCGTCCCCGTTGGGAGCCTCGTCTTCGGGGGAGCCGTCTGCCTCGTCGGCCGTTTCGGGCTCATCCGGGGTGTCTTCGTCCTCGGCCGTGTACTCTTCGGCCTCGCTGACGGTCTCCGCATCAGGCGGGACCTCTTCGAGGCTTTCCACGTCCATGCCAGGAGGCGCATCCCCGATGCCGATCGTGGACAAGGGGGTGCGATCCTCAGCGAAGCCTTCGGTGGGGCTTGCGTGCGTGGTGAGCATCACAGCGAAGAGGATCAGCGTCACGACGGCACCGACGTAGATGAGGATCTGAACGGCGGCAAGGAACTCCGCGGACAGGGTCAGGTAGATGCCGGCCACCGCGCCCAAAACAAGGCCAAGGTAAATCGCCGCGTGCACAGGTTCGGGTGAGGCGACCATCTTGAGGGCGCCTCCTAGGATAATGGCCGACAACGTCAGGAAGATGATCTCGTCAAGCACGATGATTCCCCCCAGGTATAGGGTTAGAGCCCTCCCTCGAGCTCTTTTTGGCCTTCGAGAGCTAGCTCTGATTCCGTCTTGGATAGCTGGATCGAATCGTAGTCGAATTTCGCTCGGTCGGTCCGGCTGGTTCGGAACTCCGGCGTGAGGAAGATCGCGTCCGTCGGGCAAACCTCCTCGCACAAACCGCAGTACATGCATTGCACGATGTTCACGCGCGGCCAGAGGCCCCGCTTGTTGTTGCCTTGCGAACGCCCAGGAACCACGTTCATGCAATCGGTCCCATTCGGGCACGCTTGCGAGCAAAGCGTGCACCCGATGCAGGCCTCCATGTCCAACACGATGCGGCCTCGGAACCGTTCCGAGACGCTGCTCGTCTCTTCAGGGTAGTGCACCGTGACGGGCTTGGAGAACAAGCGCCGCAGGGTTCGTTTGAACGATTTCAGCATGCGGACGACGGGCCATGACATGGGTTCATCGACCTCCCGGGAACGCTGACGGTCGCGGCTGGATAGGGCTCATCAGGCCACCCCCCCGATACCGAGGAAGTGCGCGGCAACCGCCGCGATGACGATGTTCAGCAACGCTAGCGGGAAGAGGACCTTCCACCCGAACGACATGAACTGATCGATTTTCACACGCGGCAGCGTGAACCACGTGACGAACAAGAACGCGCTCACGACGAACGTCTTCAACAAGAACCACCAAACGCCGTCGAAGAAGGGGCCTTGCCAGCCGCCAAGGAAGAGCACGGAGATGAGCGCAGCGATGAGGATGATGTTCGCGAACAGGCTCAAGAACAACATGCCGAACCGCATCCCGCTGTACTCCGTGTGGAACCCGGCCACGAACTCGCTTTCGGCCTCAGCCAGGTCGATGGGCGCGATACCGATCTGAGCGACGCCACCGACGAAGAAGATGAAAAGCCCGATGGGTTGAACCAAGAAGAACCAGATCGAATCCTGCGCGAGAACGATGCCTTCCATCGACAAGGTGCCCGTCAACAAGACGACGCCAGCAGCTGAAAGGACAAGCGGGACCTCGTAGGCAACATCCAGCGCAGCCGCACGTAGACCGCCCAGGATGCTGTACTTGTTGTTCGATCCCCAGCCTGCGAGCACCTCTCCAACGGGGCTGATGGCTGCGATGGCCAGGACGAGCAGGATACCGGTGGCCACGTTCGAGACCACCCACCCGGGGTGCCAGGGCAGGAACAGGAACGCGACAAGGAGGGGGACGACGAGGACGTACACGGCCAGTTTCCAGCTGAAGGGGTCCACGCCGGCGGGCTGGATGTCCTCTTTCCCGATGAGTTTGATACCGTCCGCAAGCGGTTGAAGCAACCCGAAGGGGCCCACGCGGTAGGGCCCGGTTCGGTGTTGAACGTGCGCCATGACTTTGCGCATCCCCCACACGTACAGGGGAGCCACGGCGAGCACGAACAACAGGATAGCAAGCGTGAGGATCAGGTACCCTGCAAACATGGCCACCCCTTCGGGGAGGCCAAGCGCGGCGAGCTGGTCGATGAGGATGTCCGTGATCATGGTCATCGGTCGATGTCCCCCAACACGATGTCGATGGATCCAAGCGTCACGATAGCGTCTTGGAGAAGTTCGCCTCGAGCTAGCTCAGGGATGGCGCTGATGTTGCTGAACGAGTGCGCGCGCATCTTGACGCGGTAGGGCTTGTTGGTTCCGTCCGAAACGATCAAGCAGCCGAGTTCTCCGCGCGGGGCTTCGATGCGGGAGTAGTTCTCCCCAACCTCGGGGGACCAACGGAACTGTTTGGCTCCCTCCCCCGCGTCGGGACTGATGTGGGGGCCTTTCGCGTCGGCCCAGCGGTCGCAGGCTTGCTCCACGATCTGGAGGGATTGTTCGATCTCGGCGACGCGCACAGCGTACCGGGAGAAGGCATCCCCGTCTGATCGGGTGGGGATGTCGAAATCGTAGGTGTCGTAATCGGCGTACGGTTCAGCCTTGCGCAGGTCGAACGGTTTGCCGGTGGCTCGGATGTTGGGCCCGGTCATGCCGTAATTGATGGCTTGCTTTCTCGAGATGTGACCGATGCCCTTGGTCCGTGAGAGGAAGATGTCGTTGTCCGTGAGAAGGTCGTCAATCTCTTGGATGCCTTGGCGGACCTCCTCGACCCATGTTCGCACGTCTTCGATCCAGCGGTCATCGACGTCGTGCTTGACGCCTCCAAACCGCATGTACGAGTACGTCAGGCGGGTGCCCGTCATGCGTTCGAGCAACCGGAGCCCGTTCTCGCGGTCGCGGAAGCACCAGAAGAACGTCGTCAGGGCACCGATGTCGATGCCGAACGTGCCCATCCACAACAGGTGACTGGTGACGCGGTTGATCTCCATCGAGAGGACGCGGAGCACGTTGGCGCGCTCGGGGATTTCCAGGTCGGGGTCCAGTTGCTCGGCCGAGTGAACGAAGGCCATGTTGTTGTGGATGGCGGCCAGGTAGTCC
>PWVY01000043.1 GCA_003561665.1 Thermoplasmata archaeon | reverse complement strand
TCCAAGCCATCCAGCACAAGATCGCCGACATGGCCATGTAGCTTGAAGCCGCCCGCCTTTTGATCTGGCGCGCCGCGGACCTCAAAGAGAAAGAAAAAGAGCACAAGCGCCAAGCCAGCATGGCGAAACTGTACGCCAGCGAGGCCGCCATGCGAGCCTGCCGGGAAGCCATCCAAGTGCTCGGAGGCAACGGGTACACCCTGGACTACCCCGTGCAACGGTATTACCGAGATGTCAAGCTCTGCGAGATCGGAGAAGGCACAAGCGAGATCCAGCGCATGATCATCGCACGCGAACTGGGCCTCCCCACTTAGCCCTGAAGGCTCGCAGGAACCACGTCCAAAAGCGCATCAGGCACAGGAACC
The DNA here is from genome assembly GCA_003561665.1 of Thermoplasmata archaeon. Classification (GTDB taxonomy): domain Archaea; phylum Thermoplasmatota; class SW-10-69-26; order SW-10-69-26; family SW-10-69-26; genus PWVY01. Next base: position 5,467 of record PWVY01000043.1, on the reverse strand, counting down.
CCACGCCGCGCGCAACACGCCCGAAGCACGTTCACCAAGAGCATGGCCCGCGTCAAGGGCCCAACGCCTCCAGGCACCGGCGTGATGGCGCCGGCAACGTCCAGCACCTCATCGTACGCCACATCCCCGGTGAGGTTCCCGTCAGGGTCCCGATTGATGCCCACGTCCACGACCACGGCGCCTTCTTGGACCATGTCCGCCGTGACAAGGTCCCGTTTCCCGGCTGCCACGACGAGAACATCCGCCTGCCGAGTGACATCTTCCAAGGGCCGGGTTCTCGAGTGAGCGATGGTGACGGTCGCGTCCACGCCGCGCTGAAGGAACAGAGCAGCCAGGGGCTTGCCCACGATGTTGGAGCGTCCAACGATGACGGCGTGTTTCCCCTCAAGAGGAACATCGTAGGCTTCCAACAGGTGAAGGATGCCGGTGGGCGTTGCCGGCGTGAGCCCGGCGCGGTCGCTTAGCAAGCGGCCCAGGTTCCCTGGGTGGAACCCGTCCGCGTCCTTGGTGGGATCCACGGCTTCAAGGATTCGCCCTTCATCGAGGCCCTCAGGGAGAGGGAGTTGGACGAGGATCCCATCACAGGCTTCCGTTTGGTTCAACGTCTCGATCTGAGAGCGGAGATCCTGCTGCGTGACGGTGTCGGGGAACGTGTGAAGGTGACTATCGATCCCGACTTCATCGCAGTCTTCGCGTTTCTTGCGCACGTAGACCCGACTGGCCGGGTCCTCACCGGCCAGCAGCGCGTCCAGCCGGGGCATGATGCCGTGGACCTCTTGGAGCTCGCGGACGGCGTCTTGAACGTTCGAGCGCACGCGCTTGGCGAGGCTTGCCCCGTCCAGCACGGTCATGATGAACCCTCCCTGAACCGGCGTCGGCGGCGGTGGATCTCGGTGCGGTGAACCTCCTTGTAGGTGATGGGTTCGCCGCTGACGCTTTTCGCGTACAAGCGAACGATGTCGCGTGCTTGTTGGCTTCCTTCGTGGTGGATGTCGCTGGGCGTTTTGATGGCGTGCACGGCGACCTCGCGGTCTTTGATCATCAACCGGTCGCCAACGTAGAAGTCCTCCTCGGGTTTGACCGTGATCTCGCCGGTCCAGGTCTTGTGCCCTTGGTTGATGGCGATGTCCACCGTGACGGTGTCGAACACCTTGCACCAGAGGGTTTTGATGTCTTGGGGAAGGGCCTCGTCGACGCGGCGGTCCTCTTGGTCTTCGAGGCTCGTGACGAGGAGCCGGTGGTCCTCGCTGTACACTTCGTCTCCAACGTGAAGCGGTTCGTGGGGTGGAACCGTGATGCGGGTGACGTCGCTTTCATCCTCCTCGCTGACGATCGCCTTGAGGGTCACGTCTTGTGCCTTCTGGATCGTGTCCTTGAACACGTGGTCACAGACGCGGCATTCGAGAGTGGCGTCCGTGACGTTCGCTTGGGGGGTGGCTTCGTGAAGGATGGCCACGTCTTCATGACCGCAGTTGGGGCATGCAGGCCACGGGTTTGGGGTCATGTTACGTCCTCCACCCGAGGAGGCCTATTTAAGGGTACGCGAGGCATGTCTTGTTGGAGGAGACCCGAAGCCTCAAGACGCGTGGGAGGGTAGCCCGTCTTGATGGTGCTGGGCCTTGGCGCGTGGGAGATCACGCTCGTGGGCCTAGCGTTGCTTGTGTTGTTCGGGCCCGAGCATGGGCCCCAAGCGATGCGCACCCTCTCGCGTTGGCGTTCGAAGGTCAAATCGACGATGGCCCGCATCGAGCATGGGCTCGAAGAGCAAGCGGGCGATTTCGATCCCACCCGCGGGTTCGACCCCTCGCGTCGGCCACCGGAAGCCGAGGCCTGGATGTTGGACCCTGAGCTTCGCAAGAAAGAAAAACAGCGCCGGCAGGACCAAAACGGGCCGGGGGACGATGAGGACGATGAAGACGACAGCGCGTGATCAGCGGTATCGGGCGTACTTGTCGAGAAGGTTTTGAAGGTCCTCGCTGGCTTCCTCCGTCAAGAGGTCATCCTCGCTGGCCTTCTTGGCCACGAACGCTTTGGCATCCTTGATGCCTTGACGGCTGCCGCGCGTTTTGACTTGTTGAAGGAAGGCCTTGTAGTGATCTTCGTCGATGGGGGCATCCCGCAAGATCTTGCGAGCGTCGTACTCGAACAGTTCGCCCCGGGATTCGTCGAACCGCTTCTCTCGGGGTTGCTTCCCACCCCCTTGATTGTGTCGGTGCTTCCTTGCCATGAACCGCAACTAGCCTGTTCACCTTCTTAAGCCTGGCCACGATGCACGGTGCATGACGCGCGTTGACGAGCACCGCCTTTTGCGGGCCAGCGAGTTGACCATGGAAGAGTACGATCAGTTCGCCACGGAGCGCGCCTTCGTTCTTCCCGTGGGCATCCTCGAGGAGCATGGGCCCCATCTCCCGTTGGGCACGGACATCTTCCAGGCCGAAGCCGTCGTGAACGAAGCCGCCGCGCGAACCGGGAGCATCGTTTTGCCCACGCTCAACTACGGGAACTGCCACAGCACGCGCAACTTCCCGGGCAGCATCTCGATCGGGTTCGACACGCTTCGAAGCCTCACCCGGGACATCCTTGACGAGCTGGCTCGCCACGAGGTGAAAAGCGTGGCCATCGTGAGCGGTCATGCCGGGAGCGGGCACATGCGCGCCATCAAGCAAGCCGGGCGAGAAGCGGTCAAAGAACACGAAGGGTTCACGGTGGCCCTGCTCAGTGAATGGGACGTGCTCTTCGGGTACGCAGGCGAGACCGTGAACGGTGAAACGATCCCGCAACGCGACGGTCACGCAGGCACGATGGAGACGGCTCGCATCATGGACCTGCGCGAGGAGCTCGTCAAGGAAACGCCAGGCGAGCACCTTCCGAACGATGAAGGGTACGTGCTCTCCCCCACGCCGGAAGATGCGCTCCCTGACGGGTACATCGGGGACCCCAGCCAAGCCACGGTCAAGCTTGGACGCGTGCTTCACACCCTCGCCGTGGACGCGCTCGCGGATCTGTTCGAGGAGATCGAACCCTGATCAGGCATCATCGCGCGGGGCGGCGGCCTCAAGCACAACCCACCGCTCACGATGCTTGACCGCCCAGGCCTGCCCCCCGCTCTCAACGCCCTCAGGCAACCGAACCTGCACAGCATCCAACGACTCCGGATCCAAGATCTGTCCCTCCCCTTGCGCCGCGTACACGATGTCCACCCGCTTGGGTTCAAGCACCACGGCCCGATCCAAATGACGCTCCTCGATGGTGCGCCCTGCACCCTCCGGCACGGTGCGACCCAACACCCGGTTCCCGCTTCGACCGTACACCTCCACGATCTCGTCCCCGTACCCGATCACGCTCCCTTTCATCACGCGCGGCAACCGCACCGCGATGGTCAAACGATGCACCTCCTGCCCGTCCTCCTCCCCCGCCAACGTCGTCGAATGCGTCAACGAGCCCCCGTATCGATCCTTGATCCGTTTCGCGATGTTCTTCGCGACCGGCTTCGTCCCGAAATAATAATCGTACCCCCCATGCCTCGCTTCAGCCTTCAACAAGTACGACTGCGTCCCCGACAAGCCCCCCACACGCCGCACCTCCTCCTCGATCATGACCGCGATCTCCCCCGCCCGCTCGTCTGAAACCTCCGCATCCCCCTTCTCTCGCACCTGCACGATGGCCTCGTAATACCCTCCATGCCTACGCGAGCACGCCTGACACGTGACGTTCTTCACCTGCACACGCACCGGCGCCTCCCCCTCCACCGTGACCCCCTTGTACGAACCCGTCACCTCCACGTCCACAACGTAGTTCTTCTTGTCCTCCTCCCGGACAACCACGCGAACATCCACCCCCTCTAAGGCCTCCGGAATCAACACGCTCCCGATCGCCGATTGCTCCACCGCCTCCACCAAAGACGTGGGCTGATCCCAATGCTCACGCACCGGGATCGCTCCACAATGCACGCAGCGCTCAAGCTTCACCGGCCCGCTAGGGCCCCGCACCACCGTGACCTCCTCCCGCAAACAATCGATGCACTTCCCGTCCGCTATGGGGTTCGAATCCCCGCACGAGATGCAGAACGCAGCCTCCGACCCTTCCTGATCCGCGGACGTCAAGACGGATCCCCCATCACGGCCAACTGCGCATGGGGAACACCCTCCAAGCGAACGATGTTCTCATCACTAACCAACCCCAGCGTCTTAGCCAACTTCACGCACCGCTCCCCCATCAGGTTCGCGACGGTGCACCGGGCCAACAACCCCCGAAGCTCACCCTGATCGGCCTGCTCGGTCCCGTAAAACTGCTCCGAGATGTGCACCACGATGTCCCCTTGCGTCACGCTGCGCCCGATCAAATCCTCATCGGACGCCGCAAGCAAGAGATCGTTCTCGAAACGATAAAGCTTGAACCGGAACACGCCCAACGATTCGAATGTTCCGCATAAAAACCCATCGCACCCAAAAGCCACCACCTGAGACCCGCAGGGAATCAGGTTGCGAACGACGACGGTGGGGAGTTTGTATCCTGGATGAAGAGGTCCACATCGAGGCGGAACAAAGCTTAACGGCCCCAGCTTGAGAACCAAACACCCGCATACGACCCTTAACCAGGCCTCCACCACGGGAAAGACCCCCTATTTGGACCCACGGGCCACCGAACATTTTTGCACCCAAACACCATCATGGGACCTATGAAAGGCAAGGAAGGCTTGGTGATCCTGCTGACCGTGATGATGCTCACATGGACCGCTCCAACAGCCCTCGCAAGCGACATATCAGAAGAGTACCCTTCCTGTGAGGAAGCTACCGAAGACGCCATCGATGTTGAGGAATACTACCTCAGAACCAACGATGGAAGCATCGAGGTTTGGGAAGAAACCAACGACCTACCAGGGCTCCAAACTGAAACCTGCTACGTCGGAGAACCCAAAGAAGACAACCTCGTCAACCCAGACGACCACGTAGCGACCGTGCCCGACGATGGAACAGCCATCGTTGACGAAGCCACGAACACCATCACCTCGATCGCGGGAGACGCTGTACGCATCGTCCAAGAGACCTGCAACGACGTGTATGATATCATAAACGCACTAACCGGCAGCCAAATCCGCTGCATGATCACGGCGTAAGGGACACCCCCCTTCGAGGCATCGTTCACCCCCCGTTCCGGGTGAAGGTTTATCACGTAACAAAGGAACCCACGCGCGTGGCATGGCGCTTGCTCGAAATCGCAACCGCCCTTGTGCTCGTCATCGGCGTCCTCAGCGTCTCCACAGCCCTCATCGGTGAAGTCCAAGACGCCATACAGAACACCGAACCCCCAAAACCCCAAATCGACCTCGCACCCCCCGACAGCGACGAGCAAGGCCTCCCCTTGAGATCCTTCACCCTCCTCGACCCCACCCCCGCAACGCTCAACGAGGCACCCTTCCACCACGACACCCTCACCCTCCTCCACCCCGCCACGCTACACCTCACCC
>PWVY01000017.1 GCA_003561665.1 Thermoplasmata archaeon | reverse complement strand
CACGGCCGGGATTGCCGCCCCGCCGTTGTTGAATGCCATGATCCAGCGGCCGCCGGCAATGGCCGTCGCCGGATCCGACGTGCCGGCAAAGACGCCCGGATCGGCCGGATCCCAGTAAATATAATCATGGTGCGTGTGGCCGGCGGCAATGTCGTAATTGTCGCCGGCAAACACCACGCGGCCCTCGGTCCAGCTAATGGCATCGGGAGTCGGATCGGCATCGGTCCAGTCAATGCCGCTGGTCATCGGAATGTCAAAGGTCAGGTAGTCGTCAAACTTGCCGTCGATCGATTGCAGGAGGTTCCGGCTGGATGTCAGCACGTCCATCGCCGCGGTCCGGGCATCGAGCGGATACAATTCTTCCGGCGCGCCGCTGCCGTACATTAAAATCATGCTGCCGCTCTGGCCGGCCGGTTTGGTGATATACAGCCGCTCGAAGGTCTGGATCAGGCCGGTTCCGCCGTGAAACCGAAACGCCGGGGCGTTAATGTCGTTGAATTTGACCTCGATGTAGTCGCTGCTGGACGGGGCCTGCCAGATATACATGAGGTTGCCGGACAGGTTAAACTCCTGCCAGGTGACCGGCTGATCGAGGCGCAGCACCAGTGACCGCGGCCCGCCCAGAAAGTCGCGTATCCGTGAAAGCCGGCGTGTAAACAGGCTGCGTCTCATAGTTTCCCGTCAATGCTTTGCAGCGCCGTCAACTGATCGGCCAGCAAGTCGGCCGCGGCGGTGCGGTTGTCAATCGGTAAATGCGTTTCCGGGGCGTCGGCGCCGATCATCAGGGTCATCGCGCCGGTCTGGCCGGTGGGCGTTGAGAGGTAAAACCGGCGAAACGGCACGTTCAGGCCCAGCCCTTTTTGCAGCACAAACCGCGGCGCCTCGCGGTCGTCCAGCCGGACCGTGATCTGGTCGCTGCTGGACGGGGCGTCCATGCAGTAGAGGTGATGGCCGGCCAGGTCGTACAGCTGCCGGTCGATCACGACGGCCAGGTCAACTTGTATCCGCTGGGGACTGTGCATTACGCGCGGCCTCGGCTTTTGAAGATAAAGAACACGATCACCAGCGCGATCGCCACCAGGCCCAGGTTGATCTGGCCCGGGGCCTGCTCGTAGATATCGCGCGGCTTTTGCAAAAACTGTTTCGCCCAGTCGGGCATCGGGATGGTGATATCGGCCGGCTGGGGCTTGGGGATCCGCGTGTCACCGGTATCGGCCGGCTCGGGCAGGATCCCCCACTTGCGCATAAAGTAATTGGGCAGTTCCTGGCCGATCTGCTCCAGCGTCGAGGCGCCCACGTCGGCCAGGGTCCCGGCCGCGTCGGCCCAGGGCTGGATGAACGTATCGCCGAACCAGTTGGACGTCTGGGTGATCTGGCTGGTCGGCTGGACGGCCGGGCCGGCGTCAAAGGCCTGGGTTAAATTGATCGCTGAGATTCCGCTGAACATAAGCTACCTCTTTACAAGCAGCAGGATGACAATCCCGATCATGACATACAGCGCCGCGTCGGGCTTGGCGTCCTGGGCTGGGGGTTGCGGCTGGGCCATCGGCTGAGCCTGGGCATACAGGTCGGCAATGCTGACAAACTGCTGCTCCGGCGTCGGGCCGTCGGCGGTTGTTCCGTTATGTGCTGCCATACGTTAGCTCCGTAGTAAAAGAATCAGTCCCACGCCCGCGGCGCCGATCAGCAGCCAGGGCGGCCCGGTCGCCGGCGGCGGCTCGGCGTCGGGGGCCGGTCGCTGCTGCCGCATAAAGTAGCTGAGCATATTGGCGCTGGCCATGCTGGCCTCGTGGGCCCGCTGCTTTTCGGCCTGCTCAATCGCGACGGCCTCGGCCCGCTGGCGCTCTTCGGCCTGCTTCTCGATGGCGGCCTGCTGGGCCTTGCTCTGCTGGCGCGTCAGGTAGGCGCCGGCGGCAATGGCCGGGGCGGCCTTGATCGCGACCGGAGCGGCGGCGCCCGCTATGGCGCCGGCGGCGCCGACGGCGGCGCTGGCGACGCCGCCGACGGCTGAGCCGATGGCGCCGATGGCTGCTGCAACTGGCGGCATAGTATTTTAAGTTTCTTTAACGTCTCATCGTAGTACACAATCGTCTTGCCCGGCGCGGCGGCCTTAATCTGCCGCTTGAGCGCCAGCAGGCTGCCGGTTACGGAGGCGATCGCCAGGACATTGACCAGGTTGTACGGCGCCCAGTCCTGCCAGATCGCAAATCCCGCCACCCGGCCGTTGGCGCCGCGCTGGATCGCCAGGCTGTCGGCATACGTGCCGAACATCGTATACAGATACGCGCTCGGCACGTTGGCAAAGCCCGGGTGATGGTCGGCGGCAAACCGCACCAGGTCATCGAGCGTCCGCGGGTCCATGAGGTCAGGCGGCGTCGGCCGTCGGCGGCATAATCAGCTCGGTCGGGTAGATTTCGATCTGCCCGTCCGACGTGCCGGCGGCGGTGACGTTCAGCTCCAGTTCCAGGTCGGACATATTGCGCGTGTCCAGGGCCTCGGTCAGCCGGCCGTCCTTGACAAAGTCCAGCAGGTAGTAGCCCGGCAGAACGTTTTCATACTGGGCGCGGTCCTGATCGTCGTTGCCGATCGGTGTTTCCAGGCCCAGCTCCAGGCGGTTGGCCATTTGCAGGCGGTCCGCGGCGCACAGCTTGTACACCTCGGTGCCGCTGCGCAGGACAATCGAGCCGATCATGTCGTTGACCAGGGCGCCGTTGCCGTCGGTGGTGCGGATGACAAACTGGCGGAACACGTTGCCCACGGGGATCCGGACGTGCTGGTTGCCGGACGTGGCCACGGGCAGGCGCCATTTGTTTTCCTTGTTGACCATCAGCGACACATCGGCCGGCATGCCGACGGCCTCGAGGCTGTCGACGTGCAGCACGGCCTCATCGAGCGTGACGTCGTCGTCGTAGTTGTCCAGCATCATCGCGTTGGGGTTGGCCCAGTCCACGATCAGCTCCAGCGTCGTCAGGCGGCGGCTGTTGAAAAACGTATCGGCCGGACGGATCGCGCGCCACATCTCGAAATCGAGAAACGCCGCGATTTCCATGTTGATCGCGGCGCCGACCAGAATCGCCGCGTCGTCGTCGGTCCAGACGTCCGGGACCTGCAAAAACGGACGCGTTCCGTGGCGCATCTGGCTCATGCGGTGCAATGCCGCAAAGTCCAGGCTCTTGATCACGTCGCGACCGTTGGCGCGGATCGCGATGTTGTTGATCAGGTGCGCCGGGGCGCTGTCCTTGCTGCCTGAGTCGCCCGGGACGCTGTGGGCGCCGCGAAAGACGTCCGAGACGCCCAGCTTAAAGTACAGACGCCGGTACGCGTAGTTGCGCGGCAGCTCCAGCGTGCGGGTCTGGCCGGCGGCAAACGGGATGCTGCCGAGGGGTCGTTCCAAAACTTTCATACGTCAAATCCTTTGTGTTAAATGTCGGTTACCCTGTCCATTCCTGGTCGTGACATTACGGCCGGAAAAACTGTTTCATGTTTGCCGGCAAAAACTGCGCGACAAAAAAGACAATCGCCATGGCGATCGCGATCGTGATGATCTGCTGCATACTCGGAAATCTGATCATTTTGTGTCTCCTATTTCGGTTTACCAAAAAAAAACACGCAGCCGGTAACGTCCCGGCCGCGTGCTGTCCAATTGTTAAGGCGATATTAGCAGTCTATTTGGCCGGTGTCAAGAAAATTTTAAGATTTTTTTCAAGAAATTTTCCGGCCCCGCACATACCGCGCAGCCGGCGCCGCGGATGGGGCGTCCGCGGTCGCCGGTGCGCTAGCCGGGACGGCCTTGACGGCTCCCGGCTCCGGAGGGGAGTTTTTGCAGGCATCGGCCAGCACGTCCTCAACGCCGGCCAGGTACGCATCCTGCAGCGCCAGTTCGAGCATGGCCCGGCGATTGATATTGTTCGTCATCTTGACCAGGGATTCATTGTAATCGTCGGCGAGTTTCCGGCATCGATCCTGCCGCTGCTTTTCATAATATTGCGTCGTCATTGAAATTCTCCTAAAATGTCTTTGAGATAAATTTTTTCGGCCAGATCGACCACGCTGCATCCGTAGTGTGCGCACCCCGAACGCAATTCCTCATTGCTCCAGCTTCCCAGATTCGTCCAGATTGCCTTGATGATCGTGTTCTTGTTCTCGTCTCTCTGGGCCCCCGGTCCCAACACCTGAACAATCAGGCGGTTGACCGGTTCCGGTCGTAGCGTTCTCTGTTGGTTCATGGTCCGTCCCTTTCTTTTCAATGGTCAATACGTCGCGTCCGTCCTGCCAGTGGACAAACTGATACTTGGCCAGGCTTTTGAGTTTCGCCTCGATGTCCGATCCCAGCAGGTCGCGCAGATACGCAATATCGCGCGGCTCATTGGTATTGAACGTGTAAATATCGCGGCATTGGCTGGTCAGCAGCCGATGCAGACCGTACGGCCGCTGGGTGGTGCCGATGATCTCGATGTTTTTATGGCGCCCCCGCTGGATGCAGTGGGCCAGTTGGTCGCTGATATAGTTCGGCGTCGTAAACGCGGTCACTTCCTCGATGACAAAACACACGTTGCCGCACAGATAGACCAGTTCGGCGATGTCGTCGATTTCAAACGCCGGGTTGCGTTCGGGCTGATAGGCGATCCGGTAGTTGCCGCGGTAATGCTTTTGCCAAAAGGCTAAAAACTTGTCGCGATCGGTAAACGTCACGACGTTTTCATACTCGGCCATCGTATCAAAGACCACGACGCGTTTTTTGTCCCGGATCAATCGGTTGACCAGGAACGATTTACCCGATCCCGATTTGCCGATGGCAATGCTGATTTTTTTATCTTTCATATCCGTGGAAATCCTGTCGGACCGGTCGGTTCGATCCCGTCGCCGTTGGACGGCTCGGCATAGAACGACGGTTGCTGTTTTTGCTGCTGCGCGGCGCGGACCTGCGCGGTGCGGCGTTTCTCACGGCGCGCCTGGCCGATCGCCGCGGCCCGCGGGGTCATAATCGCCATCGCATTTAGCCCCGCCACGGCCCAGAGCATCACCACCGGCTTGATGTCGCCGGAATAGTACGCCATCAAGGGCAGCAGCGCATCGGCCAGGTCGCGGGCCTCATCGTCGGCCAGTTTCAATTTGGCCTTGAGGTTCTCGTCGCCCTGCATTTCAGCCCACATCGCAAACGGGCACTTAACGCCCTTGGCCAGCACGTCGCGGCTCATGGACACACCGGCCTCGGCGGCCTGGTTTTCTTTGGCCTGGGTTTCAGTCTGTTGCTTACTTGGCCGGCCCTGGGCGTTGTCGGTCTTGCCCAGCTTTAGATCGATCGCTTTTTCAAACTCCGAGATATGATCGGCGGTCGGATGCGGCGTGACCTCCGGCTCATCGTGTTTCGGTTCGGTCTTGATCGCCGTCTTTTTCGCCGCCGTCTTCTTTTTCGCGGTCTTTTTGGTTGTCTTTTTTGCCATAATCAAAAATCAAAAGGGTCATCGTTGTCGGTTTTTTCGGCCGGGTTATCGGCGTCATCGGCGCCGGGTTCGCCTGGGGGATCCCCCGCCGGCGGCTCGGCTTTCGCCTTGCCCATGAATTCCGTTAACGTCTTTTCCAGCGTGACGATACGTTGCATCAGGCCCTCTTCTTTGACAACGGCGGCTTTTTTGCGGATTTCAAAGACCGCGTCGCACTTTTCGCAGCCGATTTCGTTGCCGCTTTTCAGCGCCGGGCTTTGGCAGTTCGGGCAGAAGACGGGCTGCTTGCCGTCTGCGCGGTCTTGATCGTTTGGTCCAGACATAATTTGTAGGCCTTTAGAAATGAGTCCCATTGATATTCCTCGGTCAGGCGTGCGACCGAATAGATTTTGCGGTAATGGCCCT
>PWVY01000236.1 GCA_003561665.1 Thermoplasmata archaeon | reverse complement strand
CCTTGTCCCGTTGCCTGCTCTGTATGAAGGGGAGGGGGCGCCTTTGCTTGGGGTGGGTGAACCGGTCCATGCGGGGGAGGATGTGTTCGGTCGGACGCGGGGGGTGGATGCGTACGAGGCGCGTTGTTTCGAGGAGGCGGGGGAGGAGATGGTGCTGCACTATTGGCATCTGGGGGCGGGGATGAGCGTGTGGGGCATCACGGGCGCGTTGACGGCGCGTTTCCTGAAGCGCGCGTACGGTTGGAGGGCGCCTTCGAAGCCCCGGCATATCGGGGACCGTGAGGATGTGAAGCCTTGATCAAGGTAGGGCCGGAACGTTCAACCAGAACCGGAACAAGGTGTCCAGTTGGTCGATCCTCTCGTCTGCATCCTCGGGCCAGGGCACGATCGCGTTCACGAACGCGTCGTATAGCTTGTTCGAGGGGGCGGAGTCTGGGGCGAGCACGATGATGGGTGCTCGGCAGCGCGCGGGATCCGATTTGATGGCATCCACAAGGCGCACGGTCTCCTCCATGCCCACGGAAAGGCTCACGAGGACGAAGGGGATCGTCTCGAAAAGCTCATCCTCGACGCTTGGAACGGCTTTCGAAGCCTCCTCCGTGGACGAGAGCGCGACGCTTGAGAGGGGGGCCTCGATGTCCTCCAGGGCGTTCTCAAGCACGTGCGCATCGCTGGGGTCCTTGCTCACGATGATCACCTTCACCGGACGGTGCCATCGCCGGTCAGTCATCCTGGATCACCCAGCCGCGCACGCACCCCCCATACCTCCCTTCGGGAAAAGGGTCTAGGTTCTAAACGACGTTTGGCCCCCAGCGGGCCTACCCCCAGGGTTCAAATCCCACCCCTGCCAGAACAAGGAACCGTGGACGCTCTCGTCTTCAGCGGGGGCGGGGCTCGGGGAGCCTACCAGATTGGGGTTTATGAAGCCCTCCACAAACACGGTTACGAGCCAGATATCGTCACCGGAACCAGCGTAGGCGCCATCCTCGCCACCCTCGTCACCGCCGGGTGCACGCCTCGAGAGATGAAGCGTCTCTGGCGCGAAGCCTGCCAACCCGGATTCCTCTCCTACCGTCGCGACGTGCACCAACTGCACACCTGGAACCACTTGCGAACCAACCGCGACCTTGAGGAGCTGCTCCGGGAGAAGGTGGACTGGGACGCCGTCCGGAACGCTCCCACCGAGCTACGCTTCACCGCTGTCGACATCAACACCGCCGAACGCGTCACCTTCACGAACCAAACCGCCACGCCGCGAACCGTTCTGGCCAGCACGAGCATCCCTCTCCTCTTCGAACCCCAAAACATCAATGGCCGCCACCTCTGGGATGGGGGCCTTATGACGAGCACCCCCCTGCAACCGGCCATCGATGAGGGGGCCACGCGCGTCGTCGCGATCCTAAGCGAACCCGCTCACCAGCCCGCCCAAAGCCCCCCCTCAACGCTGACGCAAGCCGTGGACCGGGTCATCGACATCGTGAACCGACGCGCCCTCCACCAGGACCTACAACGGGCCGAAGAGATCAACAGGCTCGTCGAGACGGGGCAAGCCAGCGATTATTGGCGATGGATCGACATCCATGTCGTCGAGCCCAAGGAACGGTTCCAAACAAGCATCCTGGACTTCGATGAGACCGACGCGCAACGCATGTGGGTGCAAGGGCGCCTGGATGGGGATCGTTTCCTCGAGGGGCACCCCCTTCGTGGAGAGAAGACGCAGGGAAGCGCGCGCGAGGAAGGGCTTGCCTAACGGGGGTGGCCTCGATGCGTGACCGCCGCGAACCCGAGGACGGCGAGCACGATGACCGGCACGAAGCCCGGCGTGCCTTGCCCACGCGTTTCCCCCTGGAACTCCACCATGAGATCCAGCTCGTCGGTTCGTCCCTCAAGCTTTGATGCATGCTCTGCGCTTGATTCGGCGACCAAGGTGAACGAGATCATGCCCAGCGGAGGCTCTGGATCCGCCAAGGCTACTTCCAGGCTCCATGATCGCGTTTCACCCGGTTCGATCACGAGGTCGTCCTGCGCGCCCTCCACAACGATTTCGGAGGGTGCGTCCACCGAGAGAGCGAAACGGGTGGGATGGTTCCCCATGTTCTCGATCTCGCCTTGGAACGTTGCGGCCTCGCCGATGGCTGCAGCGACCACGCGCTCATCGGCCCGAACCTCGAACCGGTTCGCGAACCCCGTCTCGAACGTGACCTCCGTTTCGTAGGGGCCATACGTCCTCGGGTCGAAGGCTTCTTGGGGATCCTGTTTGGCGACGGTGATATCCAACGGGAGGGTGTGGACCTCGAATCCGGGGACGTTCTCGATCACGCGAAGATGCACGAGCGTGGAAATCTCGACAGGGTCGTCCTCTTCAAGGGGGGAGCATTGGGTCTCGTTCGTCGTCCAGGTGTGAACGTTTGGCGATAAGGTTAGATCCACGAAACCGGGAAGATCGGGGCTCTCGACCGTCACGGTCGTCGTCGATTCGGGCGTCTCGAGGGCGTCGCACCCGATCGAAGCGGACAAGACGGTTTGCACCGGCGCGCCGTGGGGGACAGCCCAATCAGGGAAGGCCTCTGTCTCGATGTTGACCGAGGGCTCGAGGTGCTCGTCTTGAGCCCCGCCGGTCGAGCAGAGCAGCAAGCTGAGGGTGAAAGTAGCAAGGACAACCCTCGATGGGCTCCATCGCACACCGGGGTCCACGAGGACCATCGTGCTTGGGCCTTTCGCCAGGGGACCGTGTCCCGGTCTCAGCGTTGGCTTCGGCGGATGGCCCACACGCCGGTTGCTCGGGCGATGGTGTCCTCGTCCTCGTTGTGAACGGTGCCCACCGCGTTGGCTGCAAGTTGGCCGCGTCGGTCGACCTCGCCGAGGGCGTAGAGCGTTCCTTCGGTTCCTGGTCGGATGAAGTCCGTGGTGAGGGATTGCGTGGCGCACCATTCGCCGCCTTCCAGGTCGATCGTTGACACGACGGCGCTGCCCATGACGACGTCCAAGAGTGTTGCAAGGAGTCCACCGTGCACGACGCCCCCTTCGTTGAAGTGGTGGTCTTCGAGCTTGATCTCGGCTCGTATGCGGCCTTCGTCTTCGAGGAGAACCTCTTCGATGCCGACGAAACGTGTGAAACGGTCGGTGGGGTAGGCTTCGGTGCGTTGGGCGGGCGTCATTGAGCCGTGCAAGCGGGCCCTTGGTATAGGGTTTGACGGAGGCGAAGGTTCAAATGGAAAAGCTCCACCATGATACGTGGTGACACGATGCGTGTGGGTTCCCTCTACGAAGGGTTCGATCTTGCGGGCGTCGGCTTAGCCGCGTGGCTGGTCGTCTCAGCGTGGCTTCTCGCCATGCCGTTGACCGCAGCGCTCTTGTTCACCATGGCAGGCGTGGTCCTTTTGGGGCTAAGCGGGTACAACGCTTTCCTACGGCATCAAGGCCTCCCCGCCAGCCAGTTGACGGGCGTGGTGGAGCAGGTCGTGGCTGTGGGCGTCATCCTTGTCCCTGCGATCCAGCCTGTCGGCGTCGTTGCGATGGGTAACGCCATCGTTGTAGGGGCAATCCTGTTCGCCCTTGCAGGCATCGATTGGACAGAGCCGACACCTGTGAAGACGCCGGATGAGCGCCCGGCCTGAGCAAGCCTTGGGTTGGGTGGGTGACCCGACGGCCTTAAACTCGGAGGCCCCGTTAGCAGCGTATGGCCCGGATGCCTGATGAGGATCGTACGCTCGATTGGCTCTTCGAGCTGGGGCAGCTTAAACGGTTGCCGAGGACCGGATGGTTCCGTGCGGGCATCGATCGGCCTGAATCGGTGGCTGAGCACAACCTGCGAGCTGCGCAGTTGGCCTACGTGTTGGCGTACATGGAGGAGCATCCGGATCCTGAGCTTGTGTGCACGATCGCTGTGTTCCATGAGATCGGGGAGACCCGTGTGACGGATCTCGATCATGTCGCCAAGCTGTACACGGAGCGGGCGGAGGAGGAGTCTGCCCGGGACCAGTTGAAAGGCTTGGATGAGTTGGGGGAGCGTGTGGCGGAGCTTTGGGAGGATTGTGAGAAGCAGCGGACGTGGGCGGGGCGGATCGCGAAGGATGCGGACAAGTTAGAGGCTGCGATCCAGGCTCGGGAGTACATCGATACGGGGCATCAGAGTGCGCATGCGTGGATCGAGGATACGAAGCGCATGTTGGAGACGGACAGCGCGAAGCGGTTGATCGAGGCGTTAGAGGAGAAGCGGAGCGATTCGTGGTGGAAGAGGATGGATTTCGAGGAGATCCGGGGGTAGGTATGCTCCCGGTTCTTTCGAGCTAGGTTTCTGGGGCGGGTTCGAAGGCGAGGGCTGCGGAGTTGATGCAGTAGCGTTGGCCGGTGGGTTCGGGCCCGTCGGGGAAGACGTGGCCAAGGTGGGCATCGCAGGCTTGGCAGAGGACTTCGGTGCGCGTCATGCCGTGGGAGGTGTCGGGCTTTTCCGTGATGGCTTGCTCGTTGGCGGGTTGGTAGAAGCTTGGCCATCCGCTTCCGGATTCGAACTTGGTGTCGCTGTGGAAGAGCGTGGTCCCGCAGCAGATGCATCGGTAGGTGCCTTCGCGTTTCTCGTCGTAGAGGGCCCCGCTGAAGGCTCGCTCGGTCCCGCCTTGTCGCGTGATGCGGTACGCGTCGTCGTCGAGGTGTTCACGGTAGTCCTCCTCGGTGGCCTTGTCGGGGTCGAGGAAGCGGTGCCTTTGGCCCATGTGTCCTCATCGGGCCGACTCCCGTTTGAACCCTTCGTCGGGTGTCAGGCGGGCGTCGTTGCAAGCGCGGTCCAGCGCCCGACCCATGCAGCGGCGAGACAGAGGAGGATCGTGGCGGCGATGTAGAGGCCTGCGAGGGTTTCGTGGCCTTCGTGAGCGAGTTGGATGGTTTCCACGCTGAAGGCGCTCATGGTCGTGAACCCTCCGAGGAGCCCTGCACCGAGGGTGGCGCGTGGGATGGGGTCGATGAGGGGTTGTACGCCGCCGTGGTAGAGGATGAAGCCGAGGAGGAACGAGCCGATGAGGTTCACGGTGAGCGTCCCGAGGGGGAAGAGCCCGCGGGAGAGCGTTTCGCTCATCCAGAACCGTAGGATGCCTCCGAGCGCTGACCCGGCGCCGACCCAAGCGAGTATGCGTGCGTCCATGGTGTCACCTCGTGCATCGAGGTAGGGACCGTCAGCCAGGTCGGCGGTTTGGCATGCAGCATGCCGAGGCGAGCCCCATCGCCTGGCGCCCTCACTGCGAGGGCGTCCCTAAAGGTTCCGGCTCGGGGGTCGCTTGTTCGAATCCCATACTCTTCTTCAGAGAGAGGCGAAGCCGACGGTGCGAGGGATAGGGCTTGGAAGTGCTCAGGCGTGCTCTTCGAAGAGGGTGGCGAGGGTTGGGAGGGTGTTTTCGATGAGGTGTGCGCGGTGGCGCATGCGTTCGTCGGTGCGTTTGAGGGCTTCTTGGGCGAGCCCGTCGAGGGTTTTCTCCCAGAACGTGATGGTCTCGTCGCGACGGTTGGGGGGGAGGTGGCTGGTGGCTTCGACGATGCGCGTGATCCAGGCGGGTCCAAGCTTGCGTTTGAGGGGGTCGATGTGGGTTCGGATGTGTTCGAAGGTTTGGTCTTGGCTGTGGGGGTGGGTGAGCAGGGAGGCGAGCAGGGGCCCGATGTCTTGGGGTGGGATGGTGCCGTCGTCGATGGTTTGGAGGATGTCGGTGACGGTGGTGGCTTGTTGGAAGTGGGGGAAGCTTTGGAGGTAGCGTTGGATGGTTTGGGGGGGTTGGTGCTCGTCGCGTCGGGTTTCGTATGCTTGCTTGTGTGATCGGTAGGTGGCCTCGTCGCCGAAGCGACCGTTGAGTTTCACGGCGGTGGTGGCGAGGTCGGG
>PWVY01000076.1 GCA_003561665.1 Thermoplasmata archaeon | reverse complement strand
GGGTCGGGGGGGTTTGTGCCTTCGGTGCGCCAGGGGGCGGGGACGTGGTCGGTGCGTTGGTTTTGGTTGATGTGGCTTTGGGGGATGGGGGTTTGGTGGCCGTGGGCGTGTTGGGTGAGGCCGGTCCATGCGATCATGGCGCCGTTGTCGACGAGCAGGGGTTTGGGGGGGCGGTGGGCTTTCGCGTTGCGTTGTGCGCACATGGTGTTGATCATGCCGGTGAGGCGTTCGTTGCAGGCGACGCCTCCGCCGAGGACGAGGTGTTGTTTGCCGACGTGGGCGAGGGCTCGTTCGGCGACTTCGGTGAGCATGGCGTACGCGGTTTCTTGGACGCTGTAGGCGATGTCTTGGGGTTTAGCGCCGTTGTTGAGGTGCGTGGTGGCGGCGGTGAGTTGCCCGCTGAAGGCGACGTCCATGCCTTTGACGGTGTAGGGGAGGGGGTGGAGGGTTTCTCCGCGTGCGGCGAGGCGTTCGATCTCGGGGCCGCCGGGGAAGGGTTGGCCCATGCGGCGGGCGAGTTTGTCGAGGTAGTTCCCGATGCCGATGTCGAGGGTTTCGCCGAAGACGCGGTAGCGTCCTTGAGTGTAGGCGATGATTTGCGTGTTGGCGCCGCTGGCGTAGAGGAGCAGGGGGTCTTCGATGTTGCAGAGGGCGCGTCCGATTTCGAGGTGGGCGATGCAGTGGTTGACGCCGGTGAGGGGCACGTCGTGGTGGAGGGCCAGGGCGCGGGCGATGGTGGCGCCGGTTCGTAGGCTGGGGCCAAGCCCGGGGGCTTGGCTGTAGGCGATGAGGTCGATGTCGGGGAGGGTGAGGTTTGCGTCGTCGAGCGCGTTTTGGAGGACGGTGCGTGCGTTCTCGGCGTGGTGGTTGGCTGCTTTGCGGGGGTGGATGCCGGCAGGATCTTCATCGCCGCTGGGGGGTGGGGGTTGGTAGAGGGCGCGCTCGTTGGCGAGGATCTGGCAGTCGAAGGGATCCGTTTTGGGGTCGCCTTGGATGATGCCGATGCCGAAGGTGTGCGCGGTGCTTTCGATGCCGAGGGCGAGCAAGGTGCCTTGTTCATCGGGCGCTTGGGACTATAGGGGTTGCGGCTCACGCTTGTCTTCGACGGTGGATGACCCCGTTTCCTTCTGGGAGGGGCAGAGATACGACTATATCCATGCTATGGGCTTGAGGCGGTGGGTTCCTGGGAGGCGCCCACGGGAGGAACAAGCGATGCAGAACAAAGGATCCGGCAGGGGCGTGCTCGTGGCGTTGATCGCGGCGATCGTCGTGACGGGGTTCATCCCGCTCGGCGAGGCCATCCCGAGCCATGACGCTGCGGGCCCTTCCACCGTTCAGGACGTCGGGGATCGATCGTTCCCCGCTTACCTTGCGCCGCTAGAGGCAGCCGGCGCGATGGTTGATGAGCTTGAGGCGGCGGATCCTGGAGCGGTCCGTTACGATCCCATGCTCGACGCGTGGGCGGGGCACACCGACGGGTTCGCGCAGGAGGTGAGTTCGCTGGTCGCCGGGACCAACCCGCTTCTACCGAAGGCCATGGACGCTGCGCAGGCTCCTCAGACGGGGTGCGTTCCGCACCCGCCGATCGAGATCACGGAAGAGGAGGGAACCGAGGGCTTCATCCTTGGGCATGATCCGGTGACCGGGGAACCGATTTACCGGCCCGGCAGCGGGGTCGTCGACGGGTCGGGCGCCGAGGACGATCCCTACGTCATCGAGGGCTGGTGCATCGAGAACGTCGGGAACCCCCAAGGGATGCCTGCCTGCATCGCCACCCCGCCCGATTTCGAGACCGAATGCGGAACATTCCCTCAGCATTGGGTCGGGTTCCCTCAAGCAGCCATCACGATCACCGGCACCGACGCTCACGTCGTCGTGCAGGGTAACGTCCTCGTCGGGAACTCCGTGGACACGCAGCTCCCCTACACGCACGGCGTCCTCCTTGACGAGGCCCATAACGTGCACGTGCACGAGAACGTGGGGTTTTTTCTCAACAGCGGCGTCGTTGTCCATAACGCGAATGATGTCTCCGTAGCTGGGAACACGTTCGCTGGCCTGCTCTTCACGGGCGTGGCAAGCACGGGGTCCCAGGCGTCGATCGTTGAGAACACGGTTTTGTTCGCCTTCAACGGTATCACGGTGTCCGATGCCCAAACGGTGAGCGTCGAGGTTGCCAACAACCACGTCTCGGAGATCGCCTGGACGGGGATCCGCATCGGGAGCACCGAGAGCGTGCACATCTTGGGCAACACGGTGGAGAAGTTATCGAACGACCAGGCGATCAGCCTGCGCTACTCCTACGATGCCCTCCTCAACGGGAACGAGATCGAGGACGGGGGCATCCGCCTCGACGGGGACGACCTCTCGCACTTCCTCCACGACATCGACGAGACGAACCTCGTCAACGGTGAACCCGTCCGCTACGTTCGCCAAGCCGCCGACGAGACCGTGCAGGAACCAGCCGGCCAGGTCATCCTCGTCGATGCAGAGAACATCAGGGTCGAGGAGGTCACGATCAAGAACACTGCGTACGGGATCCACGTCCTCCACAGCGAGAACGTGACCATCTCCAACGCAAGCATCGAGGACACCCGTCACGGGATCCAGCTCTACGAGACCCACAACTCCATCGTCATCGACAGCTTCGTCGAGGGAGCCTTCCCTGATCCCGGCATCTTCGTCCACCGATCCAACGGGGCCCTCATCGAGACGACCACCGTTCGAGAGAGCGGCGTTGACCTCGGCGGCCTGGTCTCCGGGGGGATGGTGGTTGCTAACGCGCACGGAACGACGCTGAAGGCGAACACTCTTGAGGACAACGAAGCCATCGGCCTGGGCATCTGGGGCGGCTCCACGGAGACCCGCGCGATCGACAACGAAGCCTCCGGGAACGGGCTTGACGGCATCTACGCGGCCTCCACCACGGACACCGAGATCACCGGGAGCCTCCTTGAGCACAACGATCGCTGGGGCCTTTTCGTCCACAACACCGACCATGCGAGGATCGCCTGGACCACCGCGAACGCTCACCCCGACGGGGGCATCGCCGTGCACGAGTCTCACGATGTCACGGTTCAGCGAAACGAAGCCCGCAGCAACGGCGTCTCCGTGAGCCCGATCAACGGGATCGGGGTGCTCGTGGAAGCGTCCACGGAGGTCAACGTGAACGACAACAACCTCGTCGACAACAACCGCGCCGGGTTCTACGCCTACGCCAACCCGGACCCGCTGGATGCTACGAGCAACTGGTGGGGTTGCCCTGGTGGGCCTGACGATGATGCCTGCGATACGATCGAGACCCACGACAGCCACGTAATCTACGATCCCTGGAGGATGCAACCGGTCCACGATGCTGGAGCCGGAGGATAGGTTGGCACAGCGATCATCTCCGGGGGCCCCCTTGTGGTTCAGCGGCCCATCGTGGACATCAGTGGCATCGTCTAGCTAGGGCCTTGAGCCTCGCGTGAACCGTCGAGGGGTGCACGCGTTCCTGTGAATGGCTCGTTTCGTTCACGCCGCGGCGCGGCGCCAAACGTCTTGCGGGAGCTCGTCGTACACCGTTTCCTCTTCCTCATCTTCCTCGGTTTCCTCTTCGAGGAGGCGTTGGGGCGGGACAAGGTGCCAGTAGAAGTATCGCCAGGTGCGCCCGTGTTCGGGGTGGGGGCGGTGTTGGGTTTCGACCGTGACGAGGCCTTCGAGCATCATGTTCCAGAGGAAGGCGCGTTCGTCGCTTTCGACCTCGGTGTCCTCGATCGTGGTTTCATCTCCGAAGATGTTGCCAAGGCGCATCGCTGTCGCCTTGGCTTCATCGGGGGACGTTTCCCCGCTTTGTTCTAGCACCTCGGCGACGGCTTCGATGGACCAAGCACCCGCTTGTGCGCGATTGTGCAACATCACTACACAACTCTGTCTCCGCTCATATATAAACGTTTACGCGGAGTTATCGAAGCGAACCACCTCGCACCCGGTCCAACGACACCTCGAACAAGCACACACGGCGACCAAACGCCCCCAGAAGACCTCCTCCATGACTGAAGGGTTCAAATACCAAGCCTTGCTCAAACAGGACCCATGTCGGTGTTCCACCGCATGCTCAACGGATCCTCCGATCCCGAAGACCTCCTAGCATGCGTCTTCCACCTCAACGATCTCGAGATCACCGCTTACTTCACCATCCTCGAACAACCCGACACCCGCATGGACACCCTCGCCGAGGAACTAGACCGCGACCGCTCCACCGCCCACCGCGCCGTCCAACGCCTCGTCGACCTCCAACTCGCCCACCGACAAACCCAACCCCTCGACGGCGGTGGGTACTGTTACACCTACCGCGCCGCCAACCCCTCCAGCGTGCGCGAACTCATCGAACAACGCCTTGACCTCTTCGAACAAGCCGTCCGCGAACGTCTTGACCGGTTCCACGAAGACGTCCAAAGCTACGCCCCCAACGGGAACGCGAACACCCAGCCCTCGGCGAAACGCTGAAACCCCGCCTCTCCCTGCATCGCGCGTGAACGTTCACCTCGTCGGCGGCGGCGGCTTCGATGCCAACCACTACCTGATTGAGAGCGACAGAGAAGCTCTCCTCGTTGACGCCGGCACCGGCATGGCCACGGACGCCACGCTCGACCGCATCCGCGCCCACCTCGACGATGCGTCCACCCCGCGCATCTACCTCACGCACTGGCACCATGATCACACCGGGGGCGCTCCGCGCATCGCTCGCGAACTTGAAGCAGAGATCCTCATGCCCGAGGCCGAAGCCATCGCCGTGCGTGAGGGTCGATCGGATCTAACGCTTGGCGATCGGTTCGGGACGAAGCAAGAAGCCCACTCGGTCACGGGCGTTGAACCTGGGGACACGGTGCGGGTGGGGAGCGTCACGCTCGAGGTTCTAGCAACGCCCGGGCATACGGCGGGTCATACGAGCCTCTGGGATGACGCCTCGGGGACGCTGCTTGCCGGGGATGCGGTGTTCACCGGAGGATCCTTTGGCCGCGTGGACTTGCCCACCGGGGATGGCCAAGCGATGTTGAACACGTTAGAGCGCTTGGCGGACCTGCCGGTGGAGGACCTCTATCCCGGTCACTTGGATCCGGTGAAAGGCCAGGGTAAAAAGCATGTGGAGCTGGCGCTTAGCAACGCGCGCGGGATGCTCTAATCCCCGTTGTCGCGCATCCGGTTGACGGCCATCACGATGCCCACGATGGCCGCGATCGTCGCCAGCAACAAGCCCCATCGTGTACCCTCGTCGTCCTGTTCCTTATCGCTCATGACTATGTTACCTCTGGCACAAGAACCGGTGGCGTGGAAGGAAAAGGTTCAGGGACGAAATTGGGCCTCCTTCGAACACCAAGGGACAAAGTTGGGGGGACGCTTCAGACATGGGACCGGACCGGGAGTAAGCCATGGGAGTAGGTCATGGGAAGGCAAACCTCACTGCCAAGCCAGCCCATGGGGCCAGGAGGCTGCCCGAGGGTCGTCGTAGCCCAGTTCCCGAGGGGCAGGTAGAGACAGAGACGCAAGCGTGGGCCGTGCTGACAACTTTGCCAGTTGCTTGAGGGGGACTCCCGCTATCGGGTCGCCACGAACCACCACCGCCGCCACGTCATGACCCCGCAACCCCCTCCAAGAGCGCGAGCGCGCTTGCCGGTGCTGCAACGTGCAACTCGCGACACGTTGCCACCACATCCAACGCCACATCCTCATCGATCGCATCCGTATCCCAACAACCGACCGTCCTCGAACGCGCGGCCATCTCGTACGCGATCCACGGGATCCCCTCATCCGAAACCCCGATCCCAGGGTTAAGCCCCGCGCCCGTCCCCTTACCGTCTACCAGCTCCGTCACGTACGCAAACCCCCC
>PWVY01000090.1 GCA_003561665.1 Thermoplasmata archaeon | reverse complement strand
GGCGAGCCGATCAGCTTCGAAGCGCAGAAGCCGACACTCGACCGCTGGAACTATCCCTTCAATCAGACGCCCGGTACCCGGCCGCTCGCCAGTGTGTGGGGGGCGACCGTGCCGTCGGAACCGAACGGCTTCTCTTCCGATTTTGACAACCGTGATGCCCAGTTTCATGTCGGATTCGCCACCGGTGAAACCGTTCCCGCCGACCTGGGGCCGGGCGCCTACACCGTGACCCTCACCGTCAAAGACGAACTCGACCAAACCGACAGCTACACCCAAACCCTACGCGTCAACGCGCCACCCATCGCCACGTTCACCACGACGACCCCCCACGAGGAACCCCGCGTCAACGCCCCCATCCACTTCACCGACCAAAGCCACGACCCCGACGGGACCATCACCCACTGGCACTGGGACCTTGGCGACGGGACCACCACGACCGAGCAGCACCCCTCGCACACCTACACCGAGCAAGGCACGTACGAGGTCACCCTCACCGTCACCGACAACAACGACACCACCGCCCAAACCACCACAGCTCTTACCGTCGAGAACTGGCCACCCACCGCCGCCTTCACCCACACCCCCCACGTGCCTGACCCCAACGAAACGGTCACGTTCACCGACGAAAGCACCCACCCCCAAAGCCCCAGCATCGACATCGACACCTGGCACTGGGATCTTGGCGACGGGACCACCACGACCGAGCAGCACCCCTCGCACACCTACACCGAGCAAGGCACGTACGAGGTCACCCTCACCGTCACCGACACGGAAGGGAAAACCAGCACGCTTATCCAACCCCTCCACGTCGGCATCCAACCCCCCAACCCCGCCTTCACGCATGACCCCACCGCCCCGCACGTGCACGAAACCATCCAGTTCACCGATGCAACCACGCACCCCGAACCCGACGTCACCCTCGAAGGTTGGCACTGGGACTTCGGTGATGGGAACACGAGCACGGAGCAACACCCCATGCACGCCTACAGCCACACCGGCGAACACGCCGTCACCCTCACCGTCACCGACACGAACGGGCTCACCAACACGCACACCGAAACCCTCACCCTACGTCCCCACGCCGCCGCGCACGTCAGCGCCAACCCCGTCAACATCGGCCAGAACATCACCTTCAACGCTTCCGCCAGCCAGGCCCCCGGGACCGAGATCACGCACTACGAATGGACCCACGACGGCGAAACCCTCAGCACGAACACCACGCACCAAACGACGTTCAATGAAGCCGGTGAACACTGCCTGAACCTCCACATCCAAACGGTCGACGGGTTCACCGATGAAACCCCCATCTGCGTTACCGCCACGGACACCCTTCAAACGGGCGTGTACATGACCGAACCCGTTTACGATGCCACCGAGAAAGCCAAAGGCGTCCTCACGGTTCGATACGCCAACGCGGATCCCGTCCCCCACGCGAGCCTATCCTTGACTGTAACGTACACCACCGGGGACGAAGGGCTCGACGAGCTCCTCACAAGAACCGATTGCTTGCACTGGTCCACGGAACTCCCCTCCAGCGCGAGCGGGCTTACCTCCTTCATCGTCCCCTCCCTCGGTGAACGATGCGGAGCCCCCATTGGCCTGCTTGAGATGCCGGGCACGTACGAGATCCAGGCCCAAGCAACGTGGAATGGCAACGCCGGGACTGCGACCGCCACGTACGAACACGCACCCCTGCGCTGATGCCTCGTCGCGGGCGACGAACCCGTACACCCTAAGTACGAGACGACCCCACATCACTCACGCATAAATAGGATAAGCTCGATGGGCCGAGCCCCCTGGGCGGGTAGCTTAGCCAGGCTGGAGCACCCGGCTGATAACCGGGAGGTCGCCGGTTCAAATCCGGTCCTGCCCACTCCCCTACGTTTCCCCCTCTCTAGCACGTAGCTTTGCCACCATACGGCGTGCATCCTCCAGGATGATGCCATGGTCGAACGCAAGTTCGGGTGGATCACTCAAGGCATGCCACGTGGCATTCGCAGCATCCGAACCTGCCACCGCCTGCCCGTCATCTTCGTCCGCCAAGGCCGCCAAGAAGGCTGTCGAAACCACATGCCCTCGCGGATCCCGTCCAGGATCGCTGTACACACCGATCAACCCAACAAGGCGACCCGACACCCCGGTCTCCTCACGAAGCTCCCGCTTACAGGCCGCCTCCACCGTCTCCCCCACCTCGACGAACCCCCCCGGTAACGCCCAGGCCCCCTCGAACGGAGGGCTCCCTCGCTCGATCAGCAAAACCTCTCCCTCATGGATCACAACGGCATCCGCGGCCAATGAGGGCACCTCGAAACCCCGCTCATTCCTCGGCACAACCCCTCACCACCACGTATATCATGAAAAACGCCCGGGCGAACCCACAACTGCACCTTCGACGACCAACGTACCTCGAATCGGCAACAGTTATGAGGGGGGGGCTTCCTGAAGCAAGAGGGATGCAAACACGAGCCGTGCTCGCAGAAAAGATGGCCGGAGAGATCACCCTCTCCCCTAGTCCAGGCGACACCATCAAGAAATGGCGAGGCACGTTCGGCGTCAGTCAAACAGACCTCGCTGACGAGCTCGATGTTTCCCCAAGCGTGATCAGCGACTACGAAAGCGGTCGGAGACAAAGCCCCGGCACGCAAACCATCCGGCGCCTCGTCGATGCCCTGATCACGATCGACGAAGAGAACGGTGGACGCGTCCTTCGCAAGTACTCGAGCATCCGGGACACGCCCGGCGCGATCCTTGACATTCGCGAACTTTACGAGCCCATCACCGCGCGCGACCTCATCGAACCCCTCGACGGTGAGATCCAAGCAAGCGAAGACGCCTTGGATCGTGAGCTGAAAGGCTACACCGTGGTGGACTCGCTGAAAGCCATCACAGAGCTCTCCAGCTTCGACTACCTCAAGATGTATGGGTGGTCCAGCGAGCGCGCTCTCATCTTCACAGGCATCACGTACGGCAGAAGCCCCATGGTCGCAGTCCGCGTACACCCCATGAAACCCGCCATGGTCGTCTACCACCAACCCAAAAGCGTTGACGACCTTGCCCTCAAACTGGCACGCATGGAGAGCATACCGCTCGTCACGACCCGCATGGGGCTTGAAACCATGATTGACGAACTCCGTAAGATTTGACCAACCAGGTGGAAAAAGATGGCAGGCATCACAAGTTACGGCGCGTGGATCCCCCGGTACAGGATCCCAACCCAAGAGATCGCCCGTGTCTGGGGCCAAGACGACAACGCCATCGGGAAAGGCCTCAACGTCCAAGAGAAAAGCGTCCCCGGGCCGGATGAGGACACCACGACGCTCAGCGTCGAGGCGGCGCGACAAAGCCTCGAACGTTCATCCCACGGCCCTGAGACGCTTGGCGCGATCTACATCGGTAGCGAAAGCCACGTGTACGCCGTGAAACCCACGGCTACGATGGTCGCAGCCGCGCTAGGCGCCAACCCCCAACTCACAGCCGCGGACTTCGAATTCGCATGCAAAGCCGGGACAGCGGCCATCCAAGCAGGCCTCGGGCTCGTGCGAAGCCACCTTGTCGACACGGCGCTTGCCATCGGCGCAGACACGAGCCAAGGAGCACCCGGTGACGCGCTCGAATACGCGGCCAGCGCCGGAGCCGCCGCGTTCCAGCTCGGCCGCGAAGATGTCATCGCCCGCATCAACAACACCGTCAGTTTCACCACGGACACGCCCGACTTCTGGCGCCGCGAAGGGGAGAAGTACCCCAGCCACGCGGCCCGCTTCACGGGCGAGCCAGCCTACTACCGGCACACGCTCAGCGCGAGCAAAGCATTGCTTGAGCAAGCCGACACATCCCCCGAGGATTACGACTTCGCCGTGTTCCACCAACCCAACGGGAAGTTCCCCCAGCGCGCCGCGGCCAAACTTGGATTCGACCAGAAGCAGACGGAAACCGGGCTCTTAGCCCCCGTTATCGGGAACACGTACAGCGGAGCGGTCCTCATCGGGCTTGCCGCGATCCTTGACGTTGCACGCCCCGGGAACCGCATCTTCGTGTGCGGGTACGGAAGCGGCGCGGGTTCGGATGCCTTCGACTTGACCGTCACTGAGGAGATCGGCGCGTTCGAGCGCTCCAGCCCTACGGTCGCCGAGCTCATCGAGAACAGGGCAGAGATCGATTACGCAACGTACGCGAAGTTCCGGGGTAAGATCGAGGGTAAGGAGGTGACGGCATGATGGGTCCCAACGGTCGGGATGTTTACATCGTCGGCGTAGGCACCACTCCCTTCGGGGAGTTGTGGGAGGTCAGCCTGCGCGAGTTGATCACGGACGCCGGACTAGCGGCCGTGAACGATGCAGGGATACGGGGCCCGATGATCGATGCGATGTACGTGGCCAGCGCCAGCGCAGGACGATTGCTTGGTCAGCAACACCTTGGAGTGCTCGCGCTGGATGAAGCGGGCTTGGCCAGCGAGCACATCCCCGCAACGCAAGTTGAAGCGGGGGATGCCAGCGGCGCCGCGGCGCTCCGCACAGCGGCGCTCGCGGTGGCTAGCGGGCAGCATGATATCGTCGTCGCCGGGGGTGTGGAGAAGATGACGGATGTCCTTGAGGGGGATCAAACGATGGCGCTTGCAAGCAGCGCGGACATGGAATGGGAGGGCTTCGCTGGTGCAACGCTACCGGGGCTTTATGCCATGATGGCTCGCGCGCACATGATGGAGCATGGTACGACGCGCGGTCAATTGGCTCAAGTGGCTGTGAAGAACCACAAGCATGGTGCCAAGAATCCCAGCGCAGCGTACCCGTTCGAAACGAGCAAGGAGGCGGTGATGGGAAGCCCTGCGGTGGCGGACCCGCTTTGCATGTTCGATTGTGCAAGCCCCGTCGATGGCGCTGCAGCGGTTGTTCTCGCTGACGAGGCGACGGCGCGGGATTTGAACGGGCCGATGGTGCGCATCGCTGCAGCTTCGCAGGCGAGCGACGTGCTTGCATTGCACCGGCGTGAGAGCATCACGACGTTCGCGAGCACGCGGCATGCGGCGCACGCTGCGTTCGATGTGGCTGGTGTGGGGACGGAGGATGTGGATGTGATGGAGGTGCATGATGTGTACACGATCGCGGAGCTGATGGGGCTGGAGAGTTTGGGTGTGTTCAAGCCAGGGGAGGCGGCGACGGCGACCGAGAAGGGCCGTACGTCGTATGGGGGGGATGTGGTTGTGAACCCGAGCGGGGGGTTGAAGGCGAGGGGTCATGCGTTGGGGGCGACGGGGTTGGCGCAGGCTGCGGAGGTGGTTTGGCAGCTTCGAGGGGAGGCTGAGGATCGCCAGGTTGAGGGTGCGCGTTTGGGTCTTACGCATGCGGTGGCGGGAACGGGTGGAACGAGCATCGTTCATGTGTTGGAGGCTGTGGAGGGGGGTGGTTCGTGATGCAGGTTCCTCGGTATTGGCGTGAGCAGCGTGAGCGGTATAATTTGACGGGGACGCGGTGCGGTGCGTGTGGGCATGTGACGTTCCCGAAGCGGACGATTTGCCCTTCGTGTCGTCATGAGAGCTTGGGGAGGTTGGAGGATGAGACGTTCGAGGGGACGGGTCGCGTGGTGACGTGGACGCGGGTGCATGATGGGTTGCCGGGTCGTGAGGTGGAGGCGCCGTACGTGTTGGCGTTGGTGGAGCTTGATGAGGGTCCTCGTGTGACGGCGCAGTTGGTGGATTTGGATGCGGGGGAGGTTGAGGAGGGGTTGCGGGTGGAGGCGCGGTTCCGTAAGTTGGGGGAGGCTAGCGAGTCGGGCGTGATCCATTATGGGTACAAGTTTGGGCCTGTGACGCGCTAGCGGTTCATTTGGGGTTAAGGCCTAGGGTCTGGTGGCTTGGTGGGTGGGTCTGTGCTGGGGGGGTCATGGGACGCG
>PWVY01000231.1 GCA_003561665.1 Thermoplasmata archaeon | reverse complement strand
TGACGGGGCGTCCGATGCGTTCGCCCATGGTTCTTAGGAAGTCGTCGAGTTGTTTGAAGTCGCGGAATTTGACGTTGGTTTCCATCATGTCGAAGACTTCGTGGATGTGGTGAACCGGTTCGAGGCCGATGGCGTGGATGTCTTCGATGTAGGGGTCGCGGATGATGGGTTCCAAGGGGCCGTGGTCGACGATGTCTCGGTGTAGGTAGTAGCGGATCCGATCGTACGCGTCGGGGTCCAGTTGGATGCCGCTTCCGCCCTTGAGGAGGCTCGTGATGGGGCCTTTGATCTTGTTGATGCTGTTGTCCGTGGTGTGGGCGACGCGGTTGTAGAGGTTATCGAGCGTGTTGCGGAGTTGTTCGTTGGTTTCTGGGGGTTCTTCGTAGGGGGCAAGTTGGAGGATTTGGTCGCGGAGTTTGTTGTAGATGGTGATGTCTGCTTCGGAGAGTTGGGGTTCGATGGCGGTGTACTTGACGGAGCTTTCCGGGTCGCCGTGGACGTGGATGAACAGGGGGTCCCCGACGGGGTAGATGAGGTCGACGAACTCTTGCTCGTCGGCGTCGCCGGGGATCGTGGTTTCGAAGGCGGGGCGTTGGCCGTGTTGGGTTTTCCAGTTGTCGATGTGGCGTTGTAGGTGGGGGTTTTCGTTGAGGGCTTGTTGGAGCGTCGTGGATTTGGGGTGTTCGCTCATGATGGTGTCCTCTTACGCGATGGCTTTGATCTCGACGATGAGGCCAGCACCGGGTTCGACGCGGAAGGCGACGACATCACCGATGGGGCCGCCGGCGCGGGCGAATTTCCTGGGCACGATGAAGCGGTCGACGCTGCCGCCGTGGCGTTCTTTGATGCATTCGAGGCGGATGTCGGCGCCGGCGGTCAGCGGGGTGGTGTCGATCCCTTCGAGATGTTTGGGGTCGATGGTGAGGAGGATCGTGGTGCCGGTTTCGTTGGCCTGTTTGAGTGTGCGGACGAGGTGGTCGAGGACGCGGGCTCCACGTTCGCCGGTTTCAAGGTGAGGTTCGGCGAGTTGGCTAAAGCAGTCGACGACGACGACGGGTTCGGTGAGGAGATGATCGGCTTGGAGAAGGCGGGGGAGGCGGTCTTCTTTGGGGACGGGGTGCCCGAGCATGGGCGTGGTGCTGCAGAATTTGAGTTGACCGTCGACGAAGGCGTCTTCGACGTTGTAGCCAAGGCCGCTCATCTGTTCGAGGAAAGCGCTCGTGGTGAACTCGGTGCTTATGTACACGACGCGATGGTTGTTTTGGAGGAGACCGTAGGTGAGGCGTTGAGCGACGACGCTTTTGCCGGCGCCGCTTGTACCTTCGATCAAGCCGAGGGCTCGCATGGGGAGGTGCCCGCCGAAGCGTTTGGCGAGTTCGTCGCGTTCGAGCTTGATGCCGAGTTTCATGGTGGTCAGACTCTGAACTCAAGGGTGTCTGCGATGTTGGGGGTGTAGAGGGCGCGCGCCGTGTGGTCCCCAGAGTCGAGGTCGACGTCGACGGTGACTTGGAGGACGGTGCCTTTGGTCCATTTGTCGTGTTCGAGCACGGTCGCGGTGAAGGGGGCGTGTTGCCCGTTGATGAGGATCAAAAGATCCTCGCTGGTGAGGGATTTGGATCCGGTGTTCTTGACGTAGAGCGTGAGCTCGTTCTGGGCGTCGTCGTAGGGAACGTTGTTGGGATCATTGACGATGGCGAGATCCGTGCTGATGGCGTCGGCGAGGCTTTGGCCTCGATCGTCGACGCTCAGCGCCATCTGCCCGATGGCGCCGGTGAGGCCAGCGGCGACGAGCCCGGCTAGGCCTACGGCGGCGATGAACAGGATGAGGGTGCTTCCGACCTCGCTTGACATCCTATGCCCTCCTGTGCGTTGCTAACCCGTAGAGGTCGGCGATCGTGATGTTCGCGTTGCCTTGGTTCTCGGTCATGATCTCGAGGGTTTCGCCGGGCATCCAGATGTTGCTGGTGGGGGTTTCTCGGATCTCGACGTGCGCGATGTCGTCGTGGGCGTGGTGGATGCCGTCGATGAGGAGCGTGATGTGGTCGAGGTGGATCTCGTGCGCCCCGTGGTTGGTGAAGTTGGCGTAGGTTCGGTCAGTGCTGGGGGTGTAGCCTTCGCTTTCGAGGGCGTAGTCGGCGCGGGCGGCGTCGGTTAAGCGTTCGGTGAGGTCGTTGCGGGCGTCGATCTGGCTTGAGAGGCTGTTGTTGATGGCGCCGGCAAGGAGGATGCCTGCGCTGAAGGCTGCGACGAGGATGATGACGTGCCCGGCGACGGCGGCGAAGCCCATGGTGCATCACTCCTCGAAGAGTCGGCCGAGGTCGAGTTGCAGTTGATCGATGCGGGCGGCGGGCACCTCGTTTCCTTTGAGGCGTTGGATGGCGACGAGGCTTCTGCGGTGAAGGTCCACGTCGCCGCGCCATTGGGCATCCCCCACGCGGTCGGGGGCGTCCACGCCGACGGCGACGCGCGTGGCTCGGTCTTTGGTGGTTCGGTCGAGCCATCCGAGGTTCTGGTAGTAATCGAGGAGATCCATGAGGCCGGCGCGACCGACGCGGTCGAGCATCATGCCGACCCATTCGAGCAGGAGGAGGTTCTCTTCGAGCTCCGTGTTCTGTGTGGTAGGGAAGGGGTTCTGTGCAGGTTCAGGTTGGACGTCCTCGATGGGTTCTGCGAGGGCGGTTTCCAAGCGTTCGGGATCCGTGCGCGGCATCTCGAGGGAGGGTTCTTCCTGGAGGGGTTGCGCGGGCTCGGGGCTTGGTTGGGCCTCGTGTTGATCGTTCCCTTCTGGGTTCGGGGGTTGATCGTGCGCGGTCTCGTCGAGGGTGGGTGGTTCGGGTTCACCGGAAGAGGATTCGGAGGCTGGAAGGTCGTCCAGATCCTCCTTGTCCTCCAGTTCCGGTGTCCACGAGGGTTGATCGGGAGCGTTCTCGGTGATGAAGGGGTTGTACTCGCTGCTGACGGCTTCGGCGAGGCTTCCAAGGCGGCTCATGCGTTCTTCCACGTTGCCGAGTTGGTCTTCGAGTTCGCTTCGGCTGTCTTGCACGCCTTCGAGGTTGCTGGATAGGACCGCCATGCGTGCGCTTAGGTCTTTGAGCGCTTCTTCGACCTTCAAGCCGTCCTCTTCTTCTTCCTCTTCGTCTTGGGTGGCTTCGTCCACGGCTTCAGGGTTGGCGTTCTCGTCCGTGGGTTGGTCGGGGTCTTGCCCGTCTTCGCCTTCGGCTGGGGGGGCGTTGACCTCTTGGGTCTCGTCTTCGTCGTCGTCTTTGCCGCCGAACAGGCCCATGTTTTGCACCTCGTGGATCGTGGGGTCGCGTCGTCGTCGTTTCGTGGTTCGTGTGAGAGCGTTTGAGACTCGTGATGCGGGTGATAGAGAGGGGAGAGAGGAGAGAGGAGGCGGCCAGGCCGCCTCTAAGCGAGATCCGGATTGGGAGGCCTACTTCAGCACGATCCAGCTGCTGCCGCCGAAGGAGCTGGGCGCCGTGAAGCCGGTTTGCACGGGCGTCCCGTCCTCGGGCATGAACATCGCGTCGAGGGTGGTTCGAGGCCAGAGAACCTCGTGTTCTTCGAAGTTACCATCCTCGTTGTTTAGCGCGACGTGTACGTGGACCCTGTCGCCGGGGGCGAGGACCGAGTAGTCGTCTCCATCGTCGGCTTGCTTCACGTTGATCACACAGTACCCATCCTCAAGCTCTGAGCATTCGTCCCCGATGTTGTCCGCGTTCGCTTGGGCGGCCTTGAACGACAGGTCTTGGAGCGTGTCGTTGGTTCGCCACTGGAGCATCAGGTGCTGGAAGTCGATGGCGTTTGCTCCGGGTGCGAGCGAGACCGTGAAGTTCACGCTCGTAATCACGTCATCTCCACTGTCTGCGTTGTCTTCAACGTGTCCAACGATGTCGCGGACGAAGATGTTCGCCGAGACTTCATCGGTCGTTTCTTGACCGGTTTCGGAAGCTTGTCGTTCCAAGTTACCGGCCGTGTTGATCAGGACCGCGGCCGCGATGGCCGCAACGATGACGGCTGCGATGAACACGATCATCGTCCCAATGCCGATCTCGCCTTTGTCGTCGGATGCCTTGGTGTTCCGTCGAGATGTGTTGTTAGCTTTCATTCTTGATCACCTTCCTAGTATAGGCTCACGTAGGCGTTGCCTTCAAGGCTCGACGGCGTCGTGAAGCCGTTCAGGGTGGGCGTTCCATCCTCGGGGATGAACAATGCATCCACGTTGGTTCGGGGTTCCAGCTCCTCCGACGTATCTTCGTCTTCATCCCATAAGAGATGAACTTGGATGCGGACGAGGTCCCCGGCAGCGAGGATGTTATCGCCCGTATCCGAGGAATCCTCGATCTTCTGGGCACAGAACCCTTCGCTCAATTGGGTAGGTACTTCTTCGTCGCATCCATCGTTGTCGTCGATCAAGGTCAGGTCCTGGTTCTGATCGTCCGATTGGTATCGTATGACGAGTTCGTTCAGGTCCTGGCTGTTCGCGCCGGGCGCGAGGGATACGTACCAGTACACCTCGGAGATGTTGTTGTGTGTGCCGTCTTCGCCAGCCTCCTGGCTCGTGTTGACGCCTACGACATCTCTCACGAACATGCTGGAGGACACTTCGTCCGTTGTCTCTTGACCGGTTTGTGAAGCTTGTCGCTCCAGGTTGCCGGCTGTGTTGATCAGGACCGCGGCCGCGATGGCTGCGACGATGACGGCTGCGATGAACACGATCATCGTCCCAATGCCGATCTCGGCACGGTCGTTGTTTTCTTGTTTCCTTTTCCGGTTCGCCTTCATGGCCTGGCTCACCTACACCCTGCTCAGTGCCAAGGGGGGTATCCCTGGCTGGGTTTCGGGCAACGTCCAACACGCCCTCTCCCCCCCGCCGCCGAAGGAGAACAAACCGTGGTTGACCAAACGAGAACAACCGAAGCCCTTAAGAGGGGAACGAGGCAGGTGCGGGGTTTCGAACGGGAGGAAAGAACGAAACATTCCCAAGAACAGGAAGGTAGAAGGAAAAGATGAGAAAAGCCCCAAAGAGAGCTGGCCTCCTCCAAGGGATGGATGCGCTCGTTAGTTGAGCACGATGTTGGGCCGATCAAGCGCCGCAGGCACCTTGAAGCCACCCTGAACGGGGCTGCCCATCTCCGGCATGAACAACGCATCCACATCGGAGCGCGGTTCGAGCACCTCGTCATCGTCCAAGTGCACCTCCACGCGGATCTTGTCCCCGCTGGAGAGCACGAACCGGCTCCCGTCCCCAGCATCGAACACCATGCGCGTACAGAACCCATCCTCAAGGCTGTTGAAATCCTCCGAGTCACAGTTCGGCTCGCTCGTCATGTTCAAATCGTGGAAGTTGCTTCCATGATTCCACTGAAGGATCGTGTTGTTCAAGTCGATGCTCATCGCACCCGGAGCAAGCTCCAGGTACCAGTACACCTTCTCCACGGCATCCTGATCCTCGGTCAAATTCCCGATGACCTGCCGAACGAACAAGTTCGAGCTCACCTCACCCGTGGTCTCCTGGCCCGTGTCTTGAGCTGTCCGCTGAAGGTTCCCCGCCGTGTTGATGATCACCGCCGCCGCGATAGCGGCAACGATAACCGCCGCGATGAACACAATCATGGTCCCGATACCGATCATGCCCTCATCCGAAGGGTCCTCGGCGTTCTCATCACGGCGGCGCTGGTTAGCCTTCATGGAGGCTCACGGCCCCTATTCGGACCTAGGTACTACTTGAAGGCCCACACCCTCCCAAGTCCCCCCACGGTGACAACGGGAACAGGCCCAAAGGTCCAAAGGCCCACACACAAAGCACCGATCAGCGAGGCGCGAAACCGCCCATAGACTCCAAAACCTCACCCGTCACAGCATCCAACAACACCATGCCCCCACCC
>PWVY01000188.1 GCA_003561665.1 Thermoplasmata archaeon | reverse complement strand
CCCGCCGTGACATGCTCGACCTCCAAATCATGACAGACCAACCGCGCGGCCGTCGTCGTTCCCGAGCCGGGCAACCCTGATATCGTGATGAGCATGTTAAGCGACCTCCACTCCTTCTTCTCGCAACCCGCGCGCGAAGTCCACCGCCTTGAATCCTTTCTGAACGAGCTGACCGATCGGGATGCTGAACAACGAGTACATGAGGATCCACACGGGAAGGAAACCAACGACGGGAGCAGGGTCAAGGAGCATCGTGCGCCCGCCCCATGGAGCCGCGATGCTCGGATCGGGCAAGCCTTGCATGAACACCCAAAGCCACCCGAACATGGGGATCACGACGACCATGATGACGGCCATGGGCTTGAACTGTTGCCCGCTCATCCCCATCTGTTTCTTCATGACCTCAGGCTGCAACTCGGTTAACCGTTTAACCTTGTAATTGTTCTCGTTCTCGCGAGCTTCCTTCAGCTCGTTCTGGAACGCTTTCATCTCTTTTTGCACGCGCGCCATGCTCATCCAATCCATCATGAAATGACGCACGCCACCGCTCACCACGCCCGTGATCACGGCCGCGAAGAACAACGTCAAAGCGGGGTCTGTCCGCCCGAACCCGATCAAAGGTTCCAACACCATACCCACGTACTCCCCCATCGCGAACCGCGTATCCGGATTGAACATGATCAAGAAGACGCCCCCGAAGAGCAGGATCATCCACAAGCTGATCCCACTACCGTCCTCGTCATCCGCTTTGCCTTCAGCTTTCGCTTCCGCTCGCTTTTTCATCTGCTCGAAGAACCCTGGCCCCCGTGGCTCGCTGGCACCGCCTTTCTCAGCCATGGTCACTCCAAGGCTTCAACAAGGTTCGCGACGGCTTCATCGAGCTTCCCCTGCTGGTTCTCGATGACCAAGATCGTGGCCCCCGTCAGCGTAGCCACGCTGGTCGCCGTGGCGCGGTTCATGTTTTGATGTTGACGGATCACGTCGGGAGCATCGGCGTCCCGCTTGCGCGACTCGTCCTCTGCGCGTCGGGACGCGATAGCCTCGGGGTCCGCTTCGATGAGCACGATGGTCTCGGGTTCGAGCCCTTCAAGCACCCACGCCGGTAAGCCGGGGAGGAACCCGGTGGGGGTTTGGATCAGGCAGTGCGTGTCCACGAAGACGCGACCCATCGTGCTGATGGCTTCCGCGGCTTGGCGTTGAACATCGCGTTGGGTTTCAGGGTCAAGCTTGCGCATCTCGTCGCGGTCCTCAACATGACCTGCTTCGCGTGCAACGCGAAGCATCTGGGTGCCGTACACGGTGGTGTCCAATCCCAGTTGGTCCGCTGCTTTGCTTAGCACGGTGGTCTTGCCCACGCCGGGAACGCCGGTGACGATGATCGAGCCCATGGCTTCCTCCTTATCCTTGACCGAACAGGGACCGCATCATGGGGTGCATCTCCATCATCTGCTCTTTGGCGATCTGCTCGTAGGTTCGCGATAGGATACCGATGGTCAGCAGCAACCCGGACCCTGTCGCCATACCGATGGTGCCGAACAGGCCTGCGAACACGCTTAACGCGCCGAGCACGAACCCGCTGATGATGATGATGGTCGGGATGTACCGCTCGAGCACGCGCTCGAGGATGCGCGTGTCTCTGCGGAACCCTGGAAGTTGCATGCCGCTTTGCTGGATCTTTCGCGCCACATCGCTGGGGCCCATCGAGGCGGTCTCGGCCCAGAAGATGCTGAAGATGACGCAGCCGACGATGGTGACCGTACTGTACACGACCACGTGCATGACGATCTGCATGTTCGACCGGAACAGCATCACTTGCGTGACTTGCTGCGCGAGCTCAGGCGCTACGAGGGGGATCAGCCACGAGGCTAACCCCTCGATAGGGCCTAGGTAGTACGCGATGCCACTGTACGCCTGGGTTTCACTACCCCCAGCAGCATCCCCGGCTTCGATGAAGGGGTACGAGCCGACCCAGTGTTGGTTCCCGACGAACGGTAAGTCGGCTAACGGCCCGCTCCAGAGGAGGATGCCGATGAGGTTCACGTTGGCAAGCAACGCTTGCACGAAGATGAGCGGGAGAACGTTCGTGTACATCAGGCGGATCGGGTAACGGCCCCTGGCGCCTCGGACCCTCGCGTGGCTAAGGGGCAGCTCGATGCGCGTGCTTTCCGCCCACACGACGACCACGAACACGACGATGGTGGAAAGGAACGAGACGAGGCTGTTGGTCCCGACGAACGCGATTTGTTCGTACCCGCCAGCGTGCACGACCTCCGCGAGGCTCATCTCGTTGAGGATGTACACGATCTTGGGGAAGAGCCCACCCGGGGGGTTCTGGATGGGGGACAGGGGTTGTCCCGAGATGCTGGGAAGCCAGCTGAAAAGGCCCGTGAAGACGCCCTGGCTGACGCCTGCAACAATGAACAAGGACACCCCGCTACCGATGCCCCACTTGCTGATGACCTCGTCCATGATGAAGATCAGGTACCCGCCAACGCCGATCTGGAGCGCGATGATGGTTTGGGCCCAGCCGGTGCCGACCCAAGCCATCAATTCGGCGCTGGGTTCCAGGAACCCGAACACTTGCGGTACGCCAGTGATCCAGATGGACAAGAAGACGAGGATCTTCTGCGTGCCCTGGTAAATCTGTTTGTCTTCAGGATCTTGCAGGTCCAAATCGAAGATGCCTGCGCCCTGGAAGAGCTGGAGGATGATGCCGCCGGTGACGATGGGCCCGATGCCCAGGTGGATGATGCTGCCGGCTTCACCGGCAAGGATCGCGCGGAACTGGGCGAAGATGTCAACGGTTTGTGGGGCCAGCCCCCACACGATGATGTTGGACAGGATGAAGTACGTGAGGATGACTCCGGTTGTCCAAAGGAGCTTGGTTCGGAAGTGAACGTGCCCTTCGGGCCTGGTCACGGCTGGCCAACGCCGCAGGATGGGCTCCAGTTTGTACAGGTGGCTTCGGTCGTCGTCCGGCATCGGTCACCAAGCCCTTTGACTCGCTATCTGGTTCTCCCTTATGGGTTCGACGGTTCGTTCCCCTCGTCCGCGGGGTTGTCCCCATCGTCCGTGAGCTCCACGTTCCCGCCTTCAGCTTCGAGCTTCGAGCGGGCCTTGTCCGTGGCATCGCTTACGTGAACGTGGAACGCGTGGTGGACCCGGCCACCGCCTAGCAGCTTGTCGTACCCGGCTGCGTCCAGATCCACGACGATAGGATCAGCTTCGGGGTCTGCATGCCCGTCCTCTTCGAGGTTCTTGGCAAGCCGAGCGAGGTCGCCCACGTTCGTGGTGGTGTCTTCTTCCACCATGCTTTGGGGGCGGTTGAACCCGTAGTCGCCGAAGTAGTCCGTCCCGTGTTCCTTGTAGAGCTTGGTCCTGCGGTGCTTGTTCGCGCCCGCGTTCCCGCGCCCGCCACGGATGCCAGCGCCTCGGCCTTTCTTCCGTCCGCGGCCGTGTTCGCGGCTTCCGCGTTTCTTGGATTTCTTCTTCTTGCCCATCGTGGTCACCTATAGCATCCGTTCGATCAAATCATCGATCGCTTCGCCACGGTATCCCAGCGAGCCCCCTTCGTTGAAGTGTCGCTTCTTGCTCGAGAACCCGCCTCGAGCAGGGGCTAGTCGGAACACGGGTTTGATCTCTCCGATGTCGTTCATGCGAGCGTCCTCGTCGACGAGGGCTTGCGCGAGTTTCTTGATGGTCGCGTGTTCGGTGTTCGCATCCACGGCTTCGTCGCTAAGGCGCTCATCGCCAGGGAGGCGTCCTCGTTCACGGAGAAGGGCTTCCACGGTCTCGACGGAGGGTTCTCCGTACGCGATGTGGTGCTCGATGTGGTTGAGCATGCCTTCGAACGAGGAATCGCTGGGTACGAGCGTGGCGTGGTGAACGTAATGAAGGCGAAGGGTGTCCAAGGTTTTCTTCGCGTCGTGGCCTCGGCCTTGGATCCCGCGTAATCGGATCACGGCGTACGTCATCCTAGGCCCCTCCCGTGGCGGCTTCGGCTTCCTCTTCCTGTTCCTCAGCGTCCTCCTCTTCGGGCTCCGGTTCTTCGCTTACAGGTTGAACCACGGGGCCTTCGAGGATCGAGAGCGTTTCGTCGGCTCGGTGAGGAACACGCATCTTGGCGGTTTTTCGAAGCGCTTCGAACGTGGCTTTCGCGAAGTTCACGGTCGTTCGCGTTTGGCCTTCCGTGAACGTCCAGATGTCTTCGACGCCGGCCAGGCTGAGCACTTGCTTGGAGACGTCCCCCGCAGCAAGCCCGGTCCCTTGGGGGGCGGGCTTGAGCGTGACGCGCACGCTGCCGGCGCGCCCGGTGACCTCGAAGGGGAGGCTGGTGGCGGGTGCATCAGGCCCTGATTCCCAGGACCCGCTGCCGCGGCGGATCATGATCATGTTGAGTTTGGCTTGGTCGATGGCGCGGCGGATCGTGGGGCCGACCTCTTTGCCTTTCTCTTGGCCTAACCCAACGATGCCGTCTCGGTTCCCGACTACGGCGACGACGAGGAAGCGGACACGACGTCCGCTGTCGGTCATGCGTTGCACCATGTTCACGTCGACGACGTCGTCTTCGATGCCGGGGATGAGGGTGTCAACGATCTCGGGTTCGCGCAAGGGAAGCCCGCTTTTGAGCACTTCAGGCATCGTGGACAACTCACCGCTGTTCACGAGTCGTCCCAGCTTGGTGCGGGGTTCCCAGCTTCTTAGATCACGGTCGCGGGGGTCTTTGGTCATGCGCTGCCCTCCAGGATGTCGTCTTTGATGGTTCGTGTCGTCTCGGCCACGTCCTCGCTGATGTGTTCGCCGTGGGCTCGCTCGTCGCTGGGGAGGACAGCCTCTCCGTGGGGGATGTCCAGGCCTGCATCGATGAGGCCTTTGAGCGCGCTGAAGACGCCGCTTCGGGGAGCGGGCTTGTGGAGTCCTAGGTCAAGCACGGCTTCTTCGATCCCGGCTTCAAGCGCGCGGGAGCCGGCGAGGAGGCCGGTGAGGTAGGCAGCGGGGAGGTTGCCCGTGTGCTCGTCCCATCCTTGGGCTTCGAGATCGTGCGCGGTCGCTTGCGTGCGAACGATGTCCCCGTCCGGGTCGTAATCGATGAATTGAACGATCGTGTTCTGGTTCTGTCGCCGCACGACGGCGCGCGTTTTCCCGCTCTTCAGAAGGGCTAAGCGGCGCTCGTAATCGGTGCGTTGTTCGCGTCGTCGTCGGCGGGGGACGCGGTAGCGGGGTCCGTGAGCCATCAGCGGGTCACCTCGGTGTTCTCTTCTTGAATCTCATCCATCTCGTCCTGCGTGAGCACGCCGTCGGTGACCATGTGGCTTAGCAGGTGGCGTCGGCTGTTGTATTCGCCACCGTTGGAGCGCCGGTAGTACGTTCGGTACGTGCTTGGGCTGATCCGCCCGGAGTCGCGCAGGGACCGTAGTTGGTCGCGAAGGGCGCGTATGCGGCGTTTCCATTCGCCTTTCTTGGGGGTTCGGGCGCCTTTGGCTCCTTTGCGTCGTCCGGGCCCGCGTCGTCGACCTTTGGCCTTCTGTTTGGCATGGTGGCGGGCGCGGCCTCGGCTGGTGCCTTGTTCTTGGCGTTTCTGGATCACGTCTTGGCTAATCAGGCGTCGGATGTCTTCGCGCGTGATCGCGCTGGCGACGTCGTCCATGTGCAAGGGGTCGATCCATACGCGGTTTCGGCCGCAGTTGAGCAGTTCGGCCGCCATGCGTCGTTGAACGCGCAAGTCCGTCATGTTAGATGCCTCCGGGGTTGAGGACGTGGATACCGTTCTCTTGAGCTTTCTCGATGATCTGGATGCGTTTGCGTTTCCCTACAGCGCTGGCGATGCGCGCAGCTTGCGTGTCCGGGTCGATCTCGTCAAGCATGCTGGGGTTGTGCACGAGCACCTCT
>PWVY01000319.1 GCA_003561665.1 Thermoplasmata archaeon | reverse complement strand
TACACGACGGCCGAACCCACTACGGACCCAGCGGAGGCATACCCGAGCTCCGAGAAGCAATCGTAGAGAGACAAACCACCCAACGAAGCATCCCCTGCGAAACCCACAACACCCTCGTCACCCCCGCCAAACACGCCCTCCTAACCTTCTTCCTATGTACCCTCGACCCCGGCGATGATGTCATCCTCCCAGCACCAACCTGGGTCTCTTACGAACCCCAGATTCGCCTCTGCGGGGCTAATGCGATCCACGCCCCCACTGACAACGGACGAATCAACCCCGATATCATCAACGACGCTATAACGGCCAACACGAAAGCCATCGTCCTCAACAGCCCATCCAATCCTACCGGCACCGTCCAAGACGAACAAACCATCAAGGCCCTCCTCGACATCGCACAAGACGAAGGAATCTGGATCACCTCTGACGAAGTCTACGGTGAACTCACACACGGCGAAAACGAAGCCCCTAGCCCTGCCAAACTCCAAAACTCGCTTGAAAACGTCGCAATCATCGATGGCGTCTCAAAAGCATACGCCATGACCGGGTGGCGCATCGGATGGCTCCAAGGCCCAGAACCTCTCATCCAGAGCGCACTGAAGGTCCAGCAACACAGCATCACGCACCCGACCCTCTTCGCCCAATACGGAGCCGCCCAAGCACTCACCGGCGACCAAGCCCCCCTCAAACGGATGCAAACAGCCTTCGAAGAACGCGCATCATATGTCACGGAGAAACTTAACGATCTCGGAGCAACCTTTCCCTCCCTCGATGGCGCCTTCTATGCCTTCCCCCGGTTCCCAGGCGTCGATGATGGGCACGCCTTCGCCAAACAGCTACTTGATACACAAAGCGTGGCCGTCACGCCAGGAGAAGCCTTCGGCCCCGGTGGAGAAGGCCACATCCGCATCTCATACGCCGCCAGCAAGGATACCCTCGAAACCGCCTTCGAGCGAGTAGAGCGCGCATTGGAGGCGTAGCGTGACGGTTCCCCCGCCCGTTCAGGATCTACGCCTTGACGACGCTCGAAAAGCGAACCATCTCGTACAGCGATGGGAAAGCACCGGGGGGTTCACCGCTCCCAAACTCAGCCGAGCAGCTCAATTGCTCCAATCCATCTTCACCCAAGAAAGCACGTTCGTCCTTTCATTCCCTGCAGCCGTCATCGCCACAGGCCTTCGCGGCATCTTGCGAGACCTCATCGCAGAAGGCCGTGTCGATGCTGTCGTGACCACCTGTGGCACCCTCGACCACGACATCGCTCGAACCCGATCAACATACCGCCAAGGCCGCTTCACGCTCGACGACGAACGACTCCTGGAAGAAGGATACCACAGACTCGGGAACGTCCTCGTCCCAGAGGCCGCTTATGGCCCCCTTATCGAAGAAGCCATGAGCCCCATCCTGGACGAACTCAAAGGATCGAACCCGAGCGGGGTTGAACTTGTCCGGATGATCGGGGAACGGTTACGGGCGGACGATGACGGCTCTTCCTTGCTTGCCGCATGCACCCACAACGACGTGCCCGTGTTCGTCCCCGGGTTGGTTGATGGGGCCGTTGGTTCACAGCTCTGGTCCCAGTACGAGATGGACCGTAACTTCTCCGTGAATCTGCTCGAAGATCAACACCATGCATCCAACATCCTCGGAGATGCCGAGGCGTTGGATGCACTCATGATCGGTGGAGGCATCAGCAAGCACCACACCATCTGGTGGGCCCAATTCGCAGGGGGGCTTGATCGAGCAGTTTATGTGACCACGGCCGTCGAACACGACGGATCCCTCTCCGGCGCTCGCATGCGGGAGGCCATCAGCTGGAGCAAACTGAAAACCAGCGCGGATCATATCACCATCGAGGGTGAAGCGACGGTCATCGTCCCCTTGCTTCTCGGCGCCGCTACGGCGCAAGCGGGCGATGCCTAAGCGGTCCAACGCTTGGCCCCGTGGAGGGAGGGTCCTGGATCAATGATGGTGGTGATGGTGGTGTCCGTCTGCCATATCATCCATCAAGTGCACGTTCGCGAAGCTCTCCTCCGCGATGCCTCCGATCTGGAATGCATCAACGAACCAGCCTTCACCATCGGGGACATTGCAGCTGGTCTGGAACGTGAAGGTGAACGTCACCTCTTCACCCGCGTAATCGTCGAAGGCGTCGTCGTCTTTCACTTGGATCCAATCCGGTTCGCTCGTGAACGTGTCCACGGTGTGCGTCTCGTCACCTACTTCGTACGCGATCTCCAACGACGACGTATCGCATTCGACAGCGATCTCATCTACGCCACCCATGAGGTGAACAGAGAACCCGGCCTGCAACCAACCCTCCGGTATCTCGTACGCGGGGGAGGACAGGACGGTCGTCACCATCGGTTCATACGGGAGCAGTGGTAGGTCATGCGCGGCCGCATGCCAGGAGGAACCGGACTCGAAGCTTTCACCGCTCAAGACCCACGAGGTCGCTTCTCCCGTCGTGTTCGCGCTCCAGTCGCCTTCACCGTCCTCGAAGTGCGTATCCACAACAGCATCGGTCCACGAGGCGACGACGACCCGCACCGTGTGCGTGTCGGCGGCCCCGTGCGAGTCCACGATGGTCAACGTGACCTCGTACGCCCCGGGCGCATCATAGGCGTGCGTGACGGCGGTGCCGGTCGCTGAGTTTCCATCACCGAAATCCCAGATCTCCTCGGTGATGCTGGCGCCATCTTCGAGAGCATCGCTCTCCGTTGCTGTGAAGCGAACCTCCTCGCCCACGGGGAAGGCTGAGTGCATCTCGTTCGCGAACACGTCATCTTCAGCGTCGAATGCGGGTTCGTGGACTCTGTCGCCGTCCGGGGCGAACACGCTGATGCGGGCAGCGGGGGGTTGCGTATCGAACACGTGCCCGCTTGGTGCGACTTGTAGCCCGACCTCCACTGTTTCCTGTGTGATGGTCTCGTCTCCACGCGTGACCGTCACATCAAACGTGGGCTTGTAGCTGGCCTCCGAGACGCTGGCCTCCACGTCAAGAACGATGCGAATCTCGGTGACTTCACCATCGACGAGGTCGAACGTGATCGGAAGCCGTAACTCGAACGCATCCGGTTCGAAAGCGACATCTTCCAACGGTGCAGCGTGCCCGTGATGGTGATCGCCGTGGTCATGATCATGGTCATGATCATGGTCGTGATCATGGTCGTGATCGTGATCTTCGTGACCGGCCATGGCGGATTGACCGTGGACTTGCGCGGCATCGAGCTGGATCAAGATCAGATCGTAATCGCGATCGGGCAGTTCTCCCGTTGCAACGAGGGATTCGACAGCATCCTCACCGACGACGGGGTCCGCTCGCTCCGCGGCGAGATCAAGGCTGAAGAACCCTTCTTCGGGCCCGGCTTCAGCATCGTGTAGATACATCTTATCGAACTCGAAACCGACGTGGGCTAAGCCCTCCGGGACGTTCGCTGCGTCCATGTAGACGTGGACGTTCCCATCAGCGTCAGCGTCGATGTCACCGTCGTC
This sequence comes from Thermoplasmata archaeon, assembly GCA_003561665.1. Classification (GTDB taxonomy): domain Archaea; phylum Thermoplasmatota; class SW-10-69-26; order SW-10-69-26; family SW-10-69-26; genus PWVY01. Next base: position 2,408 of record PWVY01000319.1, on the reverse strand, counting down.
ATCGACGCCTCCCGCTCGGTCAAGGGCTTCGTCGATGCCTCCGATGCAACCGGCTGTGGCAAGGAGGAGCGTGATCGTTGCGAGGATGAACAGGTTGTTTGTGGTGTTCATGATGTTCACCTCTCGTACGTTATGAGCGTGTAACCGATCTCACCGGTGCCACTGGCGACGTATTCGACCGTATGACTACCAAGGGCTAGGTTCTCCCAGTAGGCATTGAAGTTCAAATCATCCCTCGTGGAACCAAGCGTCCCACGTTCATCTTCGTATTGGGCCCACTTCTTCGCATGGTACACCATGCCCGAATCGCTGTGGATACGAACTTCCGTGTCCGCGTTCGCATCCGGGCTCCCTTCATCGTTGATCCACGCATGGAGTTCCAAGGGGAAGGTTCCTTCAACATTGAACTGGGCCGTATCTTCCGCGAACATCGGTTGATCGTCGCAATCGCCAACGGCCCCTTCAGGGTTGACAGGCACGCATCCTGCACCGGGGGATGGGTTGTTAGCGATGACAACGTCCTCCGTCACCGTATCCAGCATGCGTGCTTCGAGTTGCTCGGGTGGAACGGGCACGTCCGAATCGACGGCAAGGAAACCGCCGGTGAGTTCTTGCGCGTACACGATGTATTCGCCCGGTTGGTCGATGTTGACCAAGCGGCTTTCGGTCGCTAGGGCCAGATCGTTGTACTCGACGTGATCGACGAGCTGATCATCCGGGTCGATGACGATGAACTCCCCTGTCAGGTGACCCGCGTTCGGTTTGACGCTGCTGAACACGAGGCCCGTCGCGTTCTCGGGCACATTGACCGCGAAGGGGGCATAGGGAGCGATGACGTTGTCGGCGTACGTGATGCGCACTTGGTAGAAGTAATCCAAGTCCTCGATGAGAGCCCGGTTGTTGGAGATCTGCACCCCCACTTCCGCGGGTTCGCCATCGACGCCGATGGTGCTCAAGGTGCGTTCTTGAACGCAAATCTTCCATGAGAACTCATCACAGTCGTCCCCGGACCATTCGGTTTCGATGCCTGGAACGTTCACATAGGTGTCGATCTGTGCGCTCGAGCCGGGTTGGCCGAAGAACCAGAGCTTGAGTTCGATCTCCGCAGGTTGACCCGGAGGTATGTGTTCGGAGATGTCTTCTGAGATGATCTCGGTGTTGTAGTTGTTCCCTGAGCGATCGTTGCGGTCTTCCTGACTGGCGATCGATTCTCCGGGTCCTACTGTCCCGTTAAGCCAGAGGACGACGCGGTCAAGCTCTTCTTGACCGGGGATGGTGTAATTGGTGAATTGTCGTTGGAGTTCCCCCTCGATTTGTGCCGCGGTTTCTTCGCCGATCTCTTCACCGAACGCGGCGGCTTCTTCTTCGTCTCCTTCATCGTCGTCGCCGAACAGGCCGATGCAACCGGCCATCGGTAGAAGGGCGATTACAGCAAGCGCGAGGAGTTTTCGTGTTCGCATCATCGAGCCATCCTCCAGGGTTTCAGTTGTCGTGTATTCATCGCCGCCCAAGGCTCCCGTTGTGGAGAAACATGCAAGCCGGTATAAAAAACGGCACCCTGCTCAGCGTGACCTATGGAACAGGGGATCCTACGAGGCTGCGCGATTGAGAGTGATTCCATCCACGGCTGTTTCATCGTAGGTCTCCGCCGAGTGGGTCCCCATAGCGCTTTGTAAGCTTTGTGGTGGAGAAGACCCTCAAGGGCGGGGGTGGTCGCCGATGGGAGCGCTCGTGGGGAACTGATGCGTCTGCAGATGCCCTTCGAGCGATCGAGGCATCGTCTCCAAGCCCATGCGTTCGGGGGAGTCGTTGAGCACACGCTTGGGTGCTAGCCCAACAAGTTCCCCTTCGATGACGGGTACATTCTTGCGATGGGCTTGCTCGCTGATGGCGGCGTAAATGTCCTGGATCGCCGTGTTCTGGGTGTCCGTGATGTTCGTAGAGACTTGGATGCGCCGCTGGCGGGATGGAAGTGAGAACGCGAGCGCTTGAACACCCTGGATGCCGCCGTCCAATGCTCGAACGTTGCTTGCGATGCTTCGACCGGTTTCAAGGTTCGTGGTGTCAAGCAGCACGTTGTACGCGACCAGGAGATCGCGGACGCCGATGCAGGTAGCACCCGCTTGAGGATGGGTATAGGGTGGTCCTCGATCGGGGGTTCGGGGGAGCTTTGATGAGCCTTCCTGCCACGTGATCGCTTTGCGGATCTTGGCGAGGGTGACCGGTGGGTCATGGCGGGACAATCGGGCGTAAAAGAAACTGGGTACGTTCTTGGTGGCGAGATGGTGGGCGAGGTTGTGGGCTGTCCGATGAGCATCGGTCTCGCGGGCGTCGGCCAGGGGGATGATGGGGAGCACGTCGATAAGGCCTGTGCGGGGGTGCACGCCTTGGTGTCCTTCGAGGGTGCT
>PWVY01000175.1 GCA_003561665.1 Thermoplasmata archaeon | reverse complement strand
GTGCACGGTGGTCGCATCGGGCGTACCTTCGTCGATGTTGGCTTGGACCGCGGCGGTGGCGTGCTCGGTTTGGGCAATGGCTTCGATCGTGTGCTCTTCGGGGTGGATGTCCGCTTGGAGGGGGCTTAGGGGGATGCTGTCGTCGGCGATGAGGGCGTTGGCGCTGCCTAGCGTGAGCGTGAGGAGGGTTGCGATGATGATCGGGGTGGTGTGCCTTCCCATGGCCTCGGCCATGCGGCATCGACGCAGAGGTATGTAAAAAGTTCTCTAGCCATGTTGTAAAAAAGCGGCTGGGGAGGAGGGCCGCCGGGGGGTTCCCGGCGGCCCGGACGGCCAGGGTGGAGGTGAGGAAGGCCGGCCTGTGTCCCAGCGGTTCCCATCCCATGGGCTCCCGACCAGGGAACAAACCCACACATCTTCTAACCATTATAACTGTTTGTATGAATTAGAAGACTTACTATGGTTGTAAGCGAGGGGGCGAGTTCCACGGCTCCATACTTTTTTGAACGATGCCCCCCTCGCGCCTCCATGGGCGACGAGGACAACGCCCCCACCCCGAACCCGGCCCAAAGCCCCGTCTGCGCTCTCGACTTCCGCTACGGGACACCGCAGATCAAAGCCACCTTCAGCGAAGCCGGCAAGCTCGAACGCCTCCTCGAGGTCGAAGCCGCCCTCGCACGAGCCCACGCACGCGCCGGCAACATCCCCCAAGACGCCGCGGACGAGATCACCAAGAAAGCCACCCTCGAACACGTCCACCCCGAACGCGTCAAACAGATCGAAGCCGAGATCAAACACGATCTGATGGCCGTCGTCCAAGCCCTCACCGAACAATGCGAAAAAGGAGCCGGACGCTTCGTCCACCTCGGCGCCACCAGTTACGACATCATCGACACCGCCAACGCGCTCATGATGCGCGAAGGCGTCAACCTCATCCTCGACGAACTCCAACGCCTCGAACGCGCGCTTGCCACCCTCGCACGCACCTACCGATCCACCCCCTGCCCCGGACGAACCCACGCCCAACACGCCGTCCCCACAACGTTCGGCTACAAGATGGCCGCCTACCTCCTCGAAGTCCACCGACACCGCGAACGCCTCATCGACAGCAAAGACCGCTGCATCGTCGGCAAAACCATGGGCGCCGTCGGCACCGGCGCCGCATTCGGCGACGACGCCTTCGACATCGAAACCTACGTCCACGAAGAACTGAACATCCCCATGGAACCCGCCCCCACGCAGATCGTCGCACGCGACCGCTACAACGAACTCTTCAGCCACTTCGCCAACATCGTCACCACGCTGGAACGCTTCGCCACGGAGATCCGCAACCTCCAACGCAACGAGATCAACGAAGCCGCCGAAGGCTTCCAAGAAGCCAACCAAGTCGGCTCCAGCACCATGGCCCAAAAGAAAAACCCCGTCGCAAGCGAGAAGATCTGCGGCCTTGCACGCATCGCACGAAGCTTCCTCACCCCCGCCTACGAGAACGCCGTGCAATGGCACGAGCGCGACCTCGCCAACAGCAGCGGAGAACGCTTCATCCTCCCGCACCTCTTCACCCTCACCCACGAATGCACACGCGTCACCGCGACAGTGTTCGAAGACCTCCGCGTCAACGAAGCCCAAATGGAGAAAAACCTCCACCTGACCCCCACCATCACGGCCGAAGCCATCGTCATCGAACTCACCCACCAAGGCCTACCCCGACAACACGCCCACGAGATCGTGCGCCAATCCAGCATGAACGCAACGACCCTCGACGAGTTCCAAGACGCGCTCCTCAAACACGAAAACGTCCAAGAACACCTCACACCCGAAGACCTCGCCGACCTCCTTGACCCGCTCAACTACCTCGGGAAAGCCCCCGAACTCGTCGACCGCGTCCTCGAACGAACCGGCCACGACGCATAAGAAGCGAACAGCAGCCCCAACACGGCGCGGATCACTCTTTCTGGAAAACAAGCCCCGTCCGGCCTACCCGAACCACATCCCCCGCCTTCAACGGGGCCCTCTCCCCTCGCGGCAACCGAGTGAAGTTCACCAGCTTCCCGTTCGCACTGTACGCATCCACGATCGCGTACCCTCGAGGCGTCAACCGCACCTCGCAATGCTGGCTTGAAACATACGGATCATGATCGATCTTCAAATCCCGATTCTCCCCCCGCCCGATCGTCCACCGAGACCGCTTCCCTTCAAGCTGGAACCGCTCCCCCGCCAAAGGACCATCCAGGATCAACAGGTGCGGGTCCGGGTGCGAGACCTCGATCGGCCGCTCCGCGTCCGGGACATCATCCAACGGTTCCGTCGCCATGCTCCCAATGCGATCCTCCCCCCCCGTCGCCTCAAGGTTCCCCAGATCCACAAGCGCCATCCCCAACGCGAACAACCGGTTCGGGATCACGCGAAACTCCGCGACAGGCCCGGAGTCACGCCATCCTTCGATCTCCTCCACGAACCCATGCTTGATGAGCTTATCCAAATGCTGCGTCACCGCCTGGCGACTGATCCCAAGCTCATCCGCGATCTCCTGGCGCGATTTAGGCTCCGTCAAGAAATACAACGTCTGAAGCCGACGCTCGCTCGACAAAGCGAAGAACGAATCGCTCAGCTTCTCCAACTCCTCTCCTTCAAGATCATGGATCAAGCGACGCTCAACTCCTCCAACGCTCTCGCCAACGCCTCCGCGGACGCGAAACGCATCTCAGGGTCCGGGTCAAGACCTCGTTGGAGCAAATCCTTCACATCCTCCGGGATCCGATCCGGCAACGGGCTCCAACGATCAGGCTGCTCACCCGTCAACAAGGAATGAAGCAACGCCGCACACCCGTACACATCCGCCGCCTCACTCCCCCGGGACGTCCCCCGCTCGACCTCCGGAGCCATGAACCCGCTCGTTCCAGCAGGAGCCTGACCCTCCAACACGCGCGTACCCCCATCCTCCTCTTTCCGAGCGATACCGAAATCCGACACCTTCGCCATGCCATCCTCCGTCACGAGCACGTTGCTCGGCTTCACATCACGATGCAGGATCCCTGCTTGATGCACCGCGCTTAACCCCCAAGCCACGTCCGCCACGAGCTTCACAGCCCGCGGCCACTCAAGCGCCCCCTCGTCCCGAAGGATCTCCCCCAAGCTCCCACCGCTCACGTACTCCATCACCAAGATGGGGACCCCATCATCTTCGATGACCTCCTCAACTTCCACCACGTTCGGATGGCGAACCTTCGCAGCCAACCTCGCCTCGCTCCTGGCAGCCTCGATCATGGCATCGCTCGTATGCCACCGCTTCAACGGCTCCTTAAGGACGACCAAGCGATCGCGTGCTCGATCCCGGGCCAACCACGTCTGACCCGCTCCCCCCTGGCCCAAGATGCGGATCCGATCATACGCATCCCCCGCATCCCCCTCCTTGACCGGGATAACAGCATCCCTAGCATAATGCTCGATCACGCGAGCCTCCCGCGGATCGATACCGAAATCCTCCTGCAACGCTCTCAAGAACGCCTCATCCTCCTCCCGCGTTCCCCGCGCGATGGACGTCTCCACCGCGGCCCGGTACGCATCGACCTTCCGAGCGAAGCGATGCTTCTCCCGGGCACCGGGGTCATCACCGTACGAAGGCCCCAACCAGCGACGCGAAAAACGCATGCTTGGCCCTGCCGACGCGCTCGTCACGGCAACCCCACCCAACAGGGCTACGAGGGGCCCTCCCCCAAAACCGCTCGTCAGCCCGAAAACGACGGCACCACCCGCCAAGGCCCCGGCGAACCCGGTCGAGGAAGCCGCCGCACGCCGGACCCGGTCCGGAAGATCATAGATGCGCCACCGCGCCATCCCGTACGCGATGATGGCCACGCTAACCAAACGCCACAACCCAACACTCTGGAAGAACGAGGAGACCAGAAGCGCTTCAGCCATCGCCCAACCAAGCGGGAACAACAACGAGGCGGCGATGAACATCTCACGGCGCCGATCCTCCTCCACATGAGCCTCCGTGAACGCACGAAGAGCATGCCCACCCAAGGCGATGACGAGCGCCCAAGAGGCGAAGAACCCGACCACGTAAAGCATCGAAGGATCCAAGAAACTCCACGACGCGTGGGAGAGGTTCCTGACCAGGTAGTTACCCGAAGAGTACCCCACGTAGATCCCGAAACCCGTCACGAAGATCAAAAGACGGTTCTTCGTGCGCGCCGTGGGAGCATTCCGCAGAGAAACGTACAAGATCAGGAGCGTTACACCGAATGCGACGATCCCTACAAGGTCCACCACAACCTTCCATATCGTCCACGTAGGATACACGAGCCCGCCAGTGAGGAGGGTACTCTCCAAGAAGACGCCTGGGCGGAACGCGACCACGAGAGCCCCGATCACCGCAAGCGCCCCCAGGCTCCAGCGGGCCCCCATCCATCCAAGATCCCGAGGGCCTCCGGAAGCGAACGAAGCTGCGAACTCGATCAAAAGGTACGGGATGACAAGCAGCATCCCCACGGTGAAAACGTAAAGATACCGAGCGTAACCGGGGAACTGAGGGGCGATGTTCACGGCCACGATCGACATCGCCCACGCAAGAACGAACAAACCAAACGGCATCGCACCCCGAGATCGCGTCGCGCCCCCGGAAAGCACGAAACCGGCCAAAAGGGCCAAGCCTACGCCGCTGGCGGTTGCCCATCCTGCTGAAATGATCTCTGCGTCGACCACGCTCCACGCCCCTTGGTCACCGCTTAACAGTTGGGCTCGCACGGACGACCGTTGTACTCATCATCGTCATCATCTGGGCCAAACGAGAAGCCCATGAACGGGTTCACCTCACCGTTCGCCGTCACCTTAAGGTGATGCTCACCCGGGTCCAACGAGATCGTTCCAATGATGTCCTCATGCCCCATCTCGACAAGCGTCTCGGTTTCACCGTCCGGATCCACCAGATCCACCTGGACATCGTGGGTCTTGGTGGCGGAGAACGTGAGGCTGGAGGGATCGTCCAGCTCGAACGCGTACTCGAATGGTTCTCCGTCCTTGATCGACGGGGCAAGGCACGTGGGCAATCCATCCTGATCGTGCGGTTTATCTGCCACCTCACTGAGGGTGTGAACCGCGATGCTGAAATTGTAAGCCCCGGAGCCCTGCAGGGAACCATCCTCCAGCACGGGCTCGCTCGCTAACCCGAACCGAACCTCCGAGAACGAAGGCACCACGAGGGCCATGGGTGCATTGCTCGTAAGCGAAAGGCCCGAACCCACGTAATATTCGCCCTTGTCGTATTCATCCCCCGCCTCCTCTGGAACCCAGATGTGGCTGCTTGCGTGCACATCACCCTTGAAGTCCACCGCCACGCACGCCGGATCCCCTGGGTTACCAAGGAACCAGTCCTTCCGGTCAAGCTCGTACCAATCCTGATCCTCCGGCGCGTGCAAGAACGCCGAGTACGTCCCCGGCTGGGTGACCTCTGAAGGTTCCTCTGGATCATCCGAAGCATCCCAGTAATCGAACGCCTGCTCCCCCACATCACCCAATGGGGATGCACCGAACGCCAGGGAAGCAAGAGCAACCATCGAAACAACCGCGAAGATGACCGTGCGAAGCAAACTCATGATTGGGCCTCCAAACACCTATCGCATCATCAGGATAAAGCCTTGGCCGCCCGCAATCCATCCATTGCAACCCCCCAAAAAGCGCCCTAACCAACCCCCATGAACGGCGCAGGCGCCCCCAACCACACCAACGACGCCAACACGCCAAGCCACGCCAACACCCACGCCCCGAACAACCAACGCGCCCACAACCACACACGACCCGGCAAGAACGAAGCACCCAACAACGCCACCACCCCCAACAACGGGACCCCCACCCAACCCCCCCAAAACACGCCATAATAAACCAACACCCACACCAACCGCAACCCCCC
>PWVY01000083.1 GCA_003561665.1 Thermoplasmata archaeon | reverse complement strand
GCACGGAAGTGAGCAGCCTTACCGTGGACTTGGGACGCTCGGCGGGTCGCGGGGTCGAGAAGCGCCTCGGGTTCCTTGCCGCTGGAACCGCGCATCAACCCGGGATGGCGGAACCCGTCAACGGTGCCTGCACGCTCTCGCAACAGAACCTCTCTTCTAGAGATACACCTCCCGAGAATCCCACAACCGCCCCCACCCCCGCGAGGAAACGCTTAAGTACGGCACGTTCTTAGCGTGGCTCCCCACCAGGTGTCTCGATGGCGCGCAGCTCTTACTCCCACATGGCAGAAACGTGGAAACGACCCCGAGACGACGAGATGCGAGAGCAAACCATCAAGCGCCTGATCCAATGGCGCCGTGGTCCTAGCGTCGAACGCGTCGAAGGGCCCACACGACTCGATCGAGCCCGCGCGCTCGGGTACAAAGCGAAACAAGGCGTCATCATCGCCCGCTGCCGCGTTCGACGCGGTGGCCTACGCAAACCCCGCCCCCGCAGCGGACGAGGCCCCAGCAAGATGGGTGTTCGACGCATCACGCCGGGCAAGAACCTCCAACGCATCGCCGAGGAACGCACCTCCAAACGGTTCCCCAACCTACGCGTGCTCAACAGCTACCACGTGCTGGACGACGGGCGCCACTACTACTACGAGGTCATCCTCGTCGACCCCGACCACCCGGCGATCCAAAGCGACGACGACCTTTCCTGGATCACGGAGCCTCAACACAAGGACCGCGTCGGGCGCGGGAAAACGAGCGCAGGGAAGAAAGGGCGCGGCTTACGGAACAAAGGCAAAGGCGCCGAGAAGGTCCGACCCAGCTCGCGAGCCCACGACAACAGAGGAACGTAAGCGACTAGCTTGCCCTGCTGGATTTTGCGCAGGACGAGGCGCAGCTTTGATCACCGGATAAGCGCACCGATCGTTTGGACCATTGGCCCCACGCGAGCCAAGCGAAGAAGCCGCCGAACGCGATGGCGGGGCCAAGGTACTGCGCGGCGGGTACGCCCAACACGGCCGGGAGCGTGATGGTTCCCGTAGCGGTGAGGGCGAAGATGCCTGAGAGGACGCAGTGGGGACAGAAAATGATGAACAAAAGCGGGTTCACGTCCCGACCTGCGGCGGTGGGCGAATCCATCGGACCCTAGGTGGAAGAGGGTACGCATTAACGTTTGCTTCAAGCCTGGTAACGGTCCGCGAAGTCGATGGCGTCCTCGTCGTGCTCGTCTTCCTGCGCTAGGGCCGTCTCGAGGGCGCCTGTCACCTCTTGGGGTCGTTTCCCGAGCGCGATGTGCCCCAAGGATGGAAGGTACGCGCTGGTCGCTCCCCGGAGCGCGGGTAGGGTTTGTTGAAGCACGGACATGGTGAGGCCGTTCAGTTCGGGAGCCTCGACGAACCCGTACGCGACATCGCTTCGTACTTCCAGGATTTGGGCAAGAAGGGCGCCCTCGGGGGTTGGATCTTCTCCTCCCATCGTGAGAACGAGGTTGCGGGAGGCGTCCACGATCGCGATGTCTACGGTGTCTTCGGGAGCGTTGAGGGGGGCTACGATGACGCGACGGCCGAACCTTGTCCCGATCATCCCTCCGTCCCCGTCGACGTGGGGTTCAAGCGCGTCGGCGAGCTGGCGCATGTCTTGGGTCACATCGTCGGGGAGTGGACCGGGTTCCGCGGCCCAGAGGACGTGCAGACGGTCGGGGTCCTCTTCGGATGCGGGATGGGGTGCGATGTCGGGGCGGTGCTCCATCGAGTCCTTGCATGCTGGCCCCCGTTAAAGGTTCTCGCCCCTGCCGCGTTCCGGAGGGGGTAGGTCGTCCTCGATTATGGGCGGGTGCAATGGGGGCGTTGCATTCACGAAACCGTTACATGATGCGTGAAGGCCTTTCGAAGCGACCCGCCCGCGGGGGTGTGCCTCCCAATTAGCCTCCCAAGCCCAAGATGTCTTCTTTCGCATCCCCGTTGGGCGGTTCTTCCTTATCATAGACGCGAGGCGTTAGTGTCGGAAGGCGCGCTGGTGGCTGAACACCATGGGGATCTCGTGCTCGTTGGCGGCTTCGATGACCTCCTCGTCACGGATGCTTCCTCCCGGCTGGATGATGGCGCTCACGCCCGCGTCAGCGGCCACGTCCACGGCGTCTCGGAAGGGGAAGAAGGCGTCCGATGCGAGCACGCTTCCATCGATGCGGTCTCCGCCTTTGTTCGTGGCGATCCAGCTTGCGTCCACGCGACTGGTTTGACCGGTCCCGATGCCAACGGTGGCGCCCTCGTCGACGAACACGACGCTGTTGCTCTTGATGTGGCGCACGCATCGCATCGCGAAGAGCATGTCGTCGCGTTGGGTTTGCGTGGGGTGCGTGTCGGTGACGACGTCCCATGTTTTGGGGTCGATCTCTTTGACGTCTCGGTCTTGGATGAGTGCGCCTCCGACCACGCTTCGGTGTGCAAGGCCGCGTCGGGGGTCGTCGTTCCAGGGGATTTCCAAGAGGCGCACGTTCTTCTTCTGTGTGAGGGTCTCGAGGGCTTCGTCGGTGAAGGCGGGTGCGAGGATGACTTCGAGGAAGAGTTTGCTCATCGCTTCCGCGGCGTCGGCATCTACGGTGCGATTGGCGGCTACGATGCCGCCATAGGGGCTGTCGGTGTCGGTTTCGTAGGCTCGTTGGTAGGCTTCGTGGATGGTTTCGCCAAGCGCGATGCCGCTGGGTGTTGCGTGTTTGATGATGGCGACGGCGGGGTCGTCGAACTCTTTTACGGCTTCGAGGGCGGCGTCTGCGTCGATGACGTTGTTGTAGGAGAGGTCTTTGCCGTGGAGTTGGTTGGCGGGGGGGATGCAGGGTTCGTTCGAGGAGAGGGGGGTCTTGTAGAAGGCGGCGGCTTGGTGAGCGTTCTCGCCGTAGCGGAGGGTTTCGAGTCGGTCGAGTGGGATGGTGAGTTGGCGGGGGAACTTGCCGGTGCGTTGGGTTTCGCGGAACCAGCGTCCGATGACGGCGTCGTAGTGGGCGGTGTGGTCGAAGGCTTCCACGGCGAGGGCACGGCGGGTCTCGGGGGTGATGGTGTGGTTCTTGGTGAGTTCGTTGGTGATTTGTTCGTAGCGTTCTGGGTTCACGATGGGGGTGCAGTGTTCGTGGTTTTTGGCGGCGGCGCGGAGGAGGGTGGGTCCGCCGATGTCGACCTGTTCCATGGCTTGGGGTAGGGTGGCGCCGTTTTCGACGGTGGCTTGGAAGGGGTAGAGGTTGCAGACGACGAGGTCGATGGGTTTGATGTTCATGGCGTCGAGCGTGGCCATGTCGTCGGGGTTGTCGCGTCGGGCGAGGATGGCGGCGTGGATGTTGGGGTGGAGGGTTTTCACGCGGCCGTCGAAGCGTTCGGGGTGGCCGGTGACGTCGCTGACGCTTGTGACTTTCAGGCCTTCGTTTTCGAGCGCGCGCGCGGTGCCACCGGTGGAGATGATCTCGATGTCGTGGTCGGCGAGGTGGCTGGCGAACTCGTCGATGCCTGTCTTGTCGAACGTGGAGAGCAGTGCTCGGTGGACGTCCAACGTGGTTACCCGTTGTTGATATGGGAGCTAGGGATAAGCCTTGTCCTCGCTGGGGGTGTTTTGGGGGGGTTGGAGGGCGAATGTTCTTAATGGGGAACGGGTACCGTGGTGGTGTGTCTGGGACGGTCGTTTGCCCGGTGTGTCGGAACGATAGCTTCACGACGCGTATGGAGGAGCTTGATCTTCCGTACTTCGATGAGGTTCTGCAGTTGACGTTCCAGTGCGAGGCGTGCGGGTTCCGGCGTACGGATTTGCACATCACGAAGCAGGAGGATCCGATGCGGCATCGGTTGACTGTGGATCGTGTCCAGGATCTTTCCGCGCGTGTGGTGCGTTCCTCGTCGGGGCATTTCGAGATCCCGGAGCTTGATATTCGTGCGGAGCCGGGTCAGGCGGCGGAGTCGTTCGTGACGAACGCGGAGGGGGTGTTGGATCGGTGCATCAGCGCGATCGAGACGGCGCTTCGTGGAGCTTCAGGGGAAGAGGAGGAGCGTGCGGAGCGTTTGTTGGAGAAGGCGGATCGGTTGCGTGCTGTGGAGGAGGAGTGGACGTTGGTTATCGAGGATCCGTTGGGGAACAGCGCGATCCTTGGGGAGAACGTGGAGGAGGTTCCGTTGACGGAGCATGAGGCGGACGCGTTGGGTGTACCTCACCCGGTGGTGGACCTCGGTCGTGACGGTCCGGTGGAGCGTTGACCGTTCCAGGGCTGGTTTACGCGTTTTGATCGACGAACTGTTTCTCTCCGGTGTACCCCATGGGCCCGAACTTGTGTTGGGGCCAGTTTTGGTAGACGACGAGCTGGCGTCGGTAGTATGATTCACACGCGTCGAGGTACTCGTCGAGGGAGGCGTCGTCGATGTTGTGGATGGTGTCCCAAATCTGCACCAGTTGTCCTCGAACCCCTTAGGGGGTTTGTTGCGGTTTAGCCTTTTCGCCCGGGAGGCGTCATCGGCCCTCGAACGTGGGGGCCTGTTCAGCTCGCACCGGCGTGATCGTTGGGTGCTTCTAACCACGGGTCGAACGTTGCGGACCCTCGGACTGAATCGCATCCGTCATCAGGTGGCCCGCCGGGACATCCCCACCAGTTCCTCTGTGCATCGATGTCCGCCTCATTGTTGATGTCGGCCCAGAGACCTACGCCGCTTGTGCTCTCGTAGATGTTGTTGTATCGGATTGTCGTATCGGAAACTTCCCCTTCAGCGAAGATGCCAAACTTGTTTCCGTTGATGCTATTGGCCTCGATGATGTTATCGCTGGGCTGGGAGAGCCACCATCCCCATAAGTGAATTCCACGGTCATATCCTTGGATTGTGTTGTTGGCAACAACGTTATTATCCGCGCGTGAGAGCGCAATTCCCCAAGTCGTCCCTCCCTTGAGGGTGTTCTCCCGTACCACTGTTTCATCAGCTTTTTGGAGAATGATGCCGGATTCTGTCCCTTCGAAGCGATTGTTTTCGATGATTGTTCCCTGTCCTGCCGCCCTAACCTCGCTCCCATGAGTCCCGTTGAGGAAATCGTTCTCTCTGATCTCCACCGCGACCGAGAAGACGCTCCTAATCCCTGTGTGAACATCTTGGAAGCTGTTCTCCTCAGCCGTAGCTCGCCAAACCCCTGCCAAATGCATGCCCCAATCGGCGCGACCGAAGTGGTTGTCCGTCATGTCTCTATCGCCGCGTTGGATGTGGTTGTCCGTAAGGGCGATATCACTCCCATGCTCCACTCGAACTCCCGTGTAAGCACCGTCGATCACGTTATTTCGAATATGAACTTGGTGGGTGTTGAAGGTAAGGATTGGTACTGCAACATCTGTCCACGTATGATTTTCAATGGTCACGTTTGAACTGCTTGTGACGAGGATTTGTCCTGGATCTCCTCTGACGACCACATCTTGCTCTCCCGTTATGTAAACGAGCGGTTTCCCCTTCACCGTGTTACCTTCGACATTCGAAAACGTGGGCTCGCCGAGTATAGCATAAATTCCCCTTGCGAAGGCGTTCCCTACCATCTCGACGTTCCTCCCTGGTGAAAACATGGCGTCTGCGATGTGGTTTGAAAGTGTGTTGTTTTCGAGGGATACGCCCCGGGTGTGAAGGGCAAGTCCCCAGTTGTTGCCTTGGATGATGTTATCCTTGAGGATTGATGAACCTCCTCCCCGTTCGTAAAACCCCCATGCTGAGTTCGAATCGATGATGTTCGAAGATACGGTGTATCTTGAGTGGTAGAAAACGATGAGCCCAGTGATGCCGCTGTGAGAGATCTCGTTCCCATGAATTTCTGTCCCACTGCCTCCCGATATTACGACCCCATATTCCTTGGTTTCCGTCACTACGTTCCCTTCAAAGACGAGATCATGGGAGGAAATAATGACGACTCCAGCCCATTAGATCGGAAGAGCG
>PWVY01000210.1 GCA_003561665.1 Thermoplasmata archaeon | reverse complement strand
GGATTTGAACAAGTGGGAGAAGGTCATCGGCTAACATCCTATCTGGGGTGCGATGCGCCCTTGGCTCGCTGGGGGTTAGGTGAAGAGAGAAGAAGATGCGGTCCCGGAGGGGGGACCGCTTGGGAGTGCCGCGTTTAGTCCCAGTCGCTGACGGGACCGTAGAGGTTTTTCATTTTGTCTTACGCGGCTTGCGCGGCTTCGAGTCGCTGGGAGACATCGTCCCAGTTGATGTTGTTGAAGAACGCGTCCACGTACTTGCCGCGGTCGGGGCCTTGATCGTAGTAGTAGGCGTGTTCCCAAACGTCGCATGCGAGGATGGGGACGACGTTCCACCAGGAGAACTGGTTGTGGAAGTCGACGAGGCCGGTGTGGAGGCGCCCATCGCTCATGTCGTAGAGGAGGAGGGCCCAGCCGCTTCGACCGCTGGCGGTGCAGACCTCTGTGAACTCTTCTTTGAACGTGTCGAAGCTTCCGAAGTCGGTTTCGATCTGCTCAAGGAGGTCGCCGTCAGGGCGTCCGCCGGGGCCGCCGAGGTTCTGCCAGTAGATGTTGTGGAGGACCTGGCCGGACTGGTTGAAAGATTCGTTTTCCTTGATGAGGCGGATCTGGCTCCAGTCGCCTTCGTCTCGGGCGGTTTGGAGTTGTTCTTCGGCGCTGTTGCGCCCCTTGATGTAGCTTGCGTGGTGCTTGTCATGGTGGAAGCGGACCACATCTTCGCTGATGCCTTTCAACGAATCGTAGTCGTACGGAAGATCAGGGAGCTCATGTTGGGCGTGTTCAGTCATCGGAATCCCCACCCAAGCAGCCGATTACTTCTAAAAAAGCGTTCCCCCATGCCGTGGGGGGCGGGATCGTTCCTTTCAGATCCGATATAGGTCCGACGCCCTGATAACCACCTTCTCCTCTGGGGCGTTAGAGGACCCGAGCGTGATGACGCATATCGCCTGTGTAGGCGCGAGCAGGGAACACGTCCAGTGCAAGACTAACCCCCAGCTTTCCAACCCTTCATTCGCATGACGATCCTCAACGGACGAACCGTCCACATAGGAGGGTTTTGACCTGAGCCTTCGGATGATTGAGATCCTCGTTCCCCAACCAAGCCAGGGGGCCATCGATACGGTCCTGGAAGCCCACGAACCGGTCACCTTTTGGAGCACCCAACTCCCGGATGAGAAGGTTCGAACGAGCGTCCTCTCCGAGGGGAGCACGACGCAGGCCATCATGGAGGACCTTCAGGGTCGGATTGAGGACATCCAGGATGCGCACGTCGTCCTGATGAGCGTCGAAGCCACCCTCCCTCATCCAAGTGAGATCCAGAAAGAGATGCCGATCCAGGAGGACATGGAGGTTGAGGAAGCTGACGCCCTCACCCAGACACCGTCACGGATCAGCACCGTCGAACTCTTCCAGGATGTCTTAGAGATGAGCCGGATGTCCCGGTACTACGTGGCCCTCGTCATCCTTTCCACCATCGTCGCTGCGATGGGCATGATCGCAGGAAGCACGGTCGTGATCGTGGGCGCGATGGTCATCGCTCCCCTCATCGGTCCAAACGTGGGGCTCGCGTTGTCCACGACCCTTGCCGACTTCAAACTCGCTCGGGAATCGATCTGGACCAACATGACCGGAGCGACCCTTGCCGTCATCATCTCGATCGCGCTCGGTTACTGGCTCCCCTTCGATCCGTTGGGGGCTCCAGAGGTCATCTCAAGAACGTGGGTGGGGTTCCCCGATGTCGCCCTCGCCCTAGCTGCGGGAGCAGCGGCCGTGCTCTCCTTGTCCGTGGGCGTCTCGACGGCGCTGGTCGGCGTCATGGTCGCCGTCGCCCTTTTACCTCCTCTCGTGGCCTGCGGGATGCTGATCGGCGCTGGCTATCTCGAACCGGGCATGTTCGCTGGGTTGCTGGCATTAACGAACTTCATCTGCATCAACCTCGCGGGCGTGGTCACGTTCCTCATCCAAGGGATCCGACCGACCCGGTACTGGGAGGCTGAGAAAGCCCGGCGCTCCACGGGGATCGCGATCATCATCTGGAGCATCCTCCTCGTGTTGCTCCTCGTGATCATCTGGCAAGCGTTCGGGCCCACGCTTACGCCCCCCGCACGCCTGACGTAGGCCCCGAAAGGCTACGGCGTCGTCGACGGGGAGGGGTCTGTTTGATGAACGCATGCACAAGTAGACTTTTAAGGGGATAAGGGAACTGGATGGAGAGGTCGACCAGGCCCCCTGGGCCGAGGTGATCATGCATGCGACGAATAATCCTTGTTGGTCTCGTGGCGTTGTCTCTGATGCTTGCTGGATGCATCGGAGGAGAAGATGCCGAGGACAACGGTATGCTCGAAGAAGCCCAAGTCACGGAGGATACCGGCGGGATCCAAGGCGTCGTGACGAACGAGGCCATCGAGGCCGTCGGAGGTGTCACGGTCACTCTCGAAGAGACCGGAGAAACCCGGGAAAGCGGGATGGATGGTTCTTTCGCGTTCAGCGAGCTAACCCCCGGAACGTACACCCTCACGTTCGAAGGGGACGGGTTCTTGACGACGGAAGAGCAGGCTGACGTGCAAGCTCAGGAGGTCACGTTCGTGGACATCGTTCTCCCGGATGAGCCCACGCGAACACCCTACTCGGTCGAGAACGCGATGAACGGCTTCATCGAGTGCTCCGCGGCTACCCCCGTGGTCCTCGTCGCCGTTTGCTCGGTCCCGAACACGGTCGTGAACATCGTAGAGAGCGAGACCGGCCTCGGTGTGGGTGGGAACGCAACGAACGACCAGTTCCTGTTCAACTGGCACGTTGACCCGGACCCCTGGCAAATCACCACGGAGATGGAATGGGAGGACGAGCAACCGCTCGCTGAAGAGTTCCGCATGATCATCGAGCCGGGCATCGCGAACGAAGACCAAACCCGCTTAGCCGAAGAGATCGGCCCCTCCCCCCTTCACGCGACCATCGACCGGGAGCAAATCGCCGAAGTCGATCAGATCCTTGACGAGTTGTGCGAGGGCGAACGCGACCCCGAGGGCGCGTTGGCATCTCAAGACCCAGACACCTACTGCGGGTATGACATCATCGAGGAAGGCGCCCTCTTCATGACGCGCGTGTTCGTGGACCGCGATGGCGACCCCACTCTCGCGGCGGCCATCCAGCAAGAGTTCACGCACTTCGTGACCACGTTCCACCACGGTCCCGCCTGCGAGGACTTCAGCATCATCCGCAACAACGAATGCCCCGTCGCGGGTCAACCCCACGAGGACGAACATACCCCCCAACCGGAAACGTAGGGAACCAAACGAGCGTGAAACGTGCGAGGGCCACGGCTTCCAGCTTCGAGGGGGAAGGCCCCATCGTTGCATAACCCGCGGACAAGCACGATTTTAAGGGACCTGACCAAATAGGGAGAGCCCTGAAGGTCGACGCTGGCCTTCACCGATTCCAGGTGATCATGCATGCACCGCATCGTGCTCGGTCTCATCGTGGCGCTTTCGCTCCTGTTCGCAGGCTGCATCGGCGGCAGTGACGACGCTGCTGAGGACGGCGAACTCCTCGAGCGCGCAGAGGTCACCGAGGACACCGGCGGCATCCAGGGCGCCGTCACGAACGCGGCCATCGAAGCGGTTCCCGACATCACCGTGACGCTTGAACAGACGGGTGAAACAACGGAAAGCAGCATGGATGGATCCTTCGCGTTCAGCGAGCTTTCACCCGGAGCGTACACGCTCGTCTTCGAAGGGGACGGGTTCCTTCCCACGCAAAAGGAGGTCGACGTGAGCGCGGGCGAGGTCACGTTCGTGGACATCGTCCTCACAGAGGAGCCGACGCGCGAGCCCTACAGCGTGCAGAACGAGATGACCGGTTTCATCGAGTGCTCCGCGCGCGCTGGGCCTGCCCCGGACCCAGAACCCACCGGGTTCTTCCTGGGCGTGGCCGTATGCTCGGTCCCGAACTCTTTGGTTCCTGGGAACGCCACGAACGATCGCTTCAACTTCTTTTACGAGATTGAGCCGGATCCTTGGCAGAAGGTCACCGAGCTCCAGTGGGACCCCAGCCAGCAGCTCGCCGAGGAGTTCAGCGTGCGCGTGGAACCCGAAGGCATCGCCAACGACCGAGCCACCGAGTTCGGGGCTGCCTGGGACTCCAGCCCCATGCACATCCACACGGACCGGGACCGGTTCATCGAGGTTGACGAGAACACGACCGAGATCTGCGAAGAGGAGGAGGACAGCGTGGACCCTGATGACACGTACTGCGATCGATACTACGTCGAAGAAGGCGGCGTCGGTCAGATCCGCGTGTTCGTCTCCCACGCCGACCCAATCCCTGCAGGCCTAGCGATCCAGGAGGACTACCAGCTCGTCATCTCCACCTTCTACCACGCGCCGGCGTGCGAAGAGTATAGCGTTTTCCAGGGCAACACGTGCGACCAAGAAGTCGAGCCCCGACACGACGAGCATTCCCCCGGGGAGGACGATCAGGTCCGGTGAAACGCCCGACGTTCCAGCAACCACCGGTGCGCCTTAGGCCCGTGACGCCACCCTCGGTGCCGGCGATGCGTCCAGGAAGAAGGAGCAAACCCTGCGGATCGACGCTTCGATGAATGCTGGTGGCGTGAACGTGGCCTGGGCCAGGCGCGTCTTCCTTGGACCCTCGCGCGTGGATTCTGCAACCGCACGCTGGTTAGAACGCGTCCCCGGTGATGCGTTCGTACAGCTCACCGTAGAGGCTCGTGGTCTCGTCGACGACGTCATCCGGTAACGCAGGGATGTCCGGTTCGCTCTCTCCGGTTTCCCGAGCTTCCATAAGCTCGGCGTGGTACCCCGTTTGGCGGTAGTGCTGACGCACGAACTCCTTGCTCATCTCCACCCGCTCCCCGCGCTCCTCGTAAGCTTCCTTCTCCCAGAACCGATCCTCATCGGCCGTCCCGAACGCGTCCACAACCATCAAGGAACGATCCTCATCCCACGCGAACTCTTTCTTCCCGTCCGCGTGGATCAAACCGCGGGGTTCGACGGTGTCCTCGATGAGCGCATCGATCGCGAGCACCGTTTCCTTGATCTTGTCAAGCTCGCCGTCCGTGAGGCCAGCGATCTCTTTCGCTTCCTCCTCCGTGAGCTTCCGATCTACCTCTTCCAGTTTCGTCGTGAACTCGACGAACGGCTCAGGCAACCGCTCCCCGTCCTGGACGGTGTGCCCCTCAGGGAACCCAAGCTCCTCGGGCGCGATCTTGCCCGCGTTGACGCGATCCATCAAGGATCCTGCCGCGAAGTGGCGGCAGACAACCTCCAAGGGGATGAGGACGTTCGTCGTCTCCGGCGTGATGCGATCGTAATCATGGATCACGCGGACCCGATCGACCCGCATCGACTCGGGACCGGTCATCTCCCGGAAATGCGTCTTGCAGATGCCCTCTTCTTCCACCCGCTCGAACCAATACGCCGACGTTCGACAAAGCGACTCCCCCTTGCGCGGTACATCGTTGGGGATGATCTTATCGAACACGCTGATGCGGTTCGAGAACTCGAACACGAGCTCGTCATCATCGACCTCGTACACATCCTTGACCTTGCCCTCCCGGAGGAGCTTCATGGTAGCAAGGCACCACCCTTGCCCCTTTTCAAACTACCCCCCCTCGAGGAGAGGCATCAGAACGAGTCGAACACGACCTTCAACGCGTCATGCTCCTCGAAGAGCTTGTAGGCTTCTGGACCGTCATCCAGCGCCATCCGATGGCTTACAAGCCAGGAGGCCTCCAACCGGCCCGCGCTCTGCAACGCGAGGATCTCATCGATCCACAGCGGAACGTTCGCGAGCGTGGACGTCAACGAGACGCCTTGCGTGAAAGCTTGAAGCCACGGGTACTCGAACGCGTACTCTGTGGGGACACCAAGCGCTACGATGTGTCCCCCTGGAGCGACCAGCTCGAACGCGCTCTC
>PWVY01000078.1 GCA_003561665.1 Thermoplasmata archaeon | reverse complement strand
TGGGTGGGGGGGTCGGTGGCGAGGTTGAGGGCGATGCGGCTGGTGGCTGCGCCGGTGAGGCCGTAGGGGTCGTTGCCTTGGACGGTGGCTTTCGTGGGCGGTTGATCGTTGCGTGGGTGGGCTTGGGCGAGGATGGTGAACCATGCGTTTTCGCGGTCTTCGTCGCTGGGGCCGTCTCGGTTGTTGGGGGCTTTCTTCTCGAGGAGGCGTTCGAGGAGGGGGGTTTTGGCGATCGCCCAGTAGAGGGGCCAGGCGCGGTGGTAGCGTTTGGCTCGTTTCTTGGGGAGGGGGAAGTAGGTGCGTACGTTGTCGGCGCCGGTGGTGCGGGGTGCGGTGGCGACGTCGCCCCAGGGGATGAAGACGGCGGTTTTGGGTTCGTCGTCGCCGGGGAAGGTGAAGGTGTCGAGGTGGCGGCCGGGCACGGTGAAGCGGAAGGCGTTGTCTTCGTATTCCCACCATTCGCCGGTGGTGGCGGCCATGGTGCGTTGGGTGCCGTGGGAGAGGCGGCTGTTCGTGAAGAGGACGATGTCGATGCGTTGGGGGTCTTGGGTGGCGTTGGCGGCGAGGTGGGCGGCCATGTCGCTGGGGATGACGTCGAACCCGGTGGCGTTGATGATCGTGATGCCTTGGTCCTTGGCTCGGTCGTTTTGGTCGTGGGCCCAGCGGAGGTAGCCTTGTTCGCCGGTGGTGTCGACGAAGTGCGTGCCGGTTTCGATGGCGGCGTTCATGATGGGGGGGCCAAGGTGTTTGAAGGGGCCGGCGGCGCTGGCGAGGACCTTGGTTCGTTGGGCCATGTCGATGAGAGCTTCGTGATCGTCGATGCTGGCTTGGATCGTGGGAGGTTGGGGGTCGAGTTGTTCGGCGAGTTCGTTGAGGCGTTGTTGGTTCCTGCCGGCGATGGCGAAGTCGGCGCCTTGGTCTGCTAGGTCGTGAGCGACGAGGCGACCGGTGTACCCGGTTGCACCGTAGAGGATGACATCGAACTCGCTGCTGGGCATCATACCTGCAAAGGGGTTCCTTGTTGAAGGTTCTCCCCTGTTTCCGGGTCTTGGGCGCTTTAATGGATGGATGTGGGGCTGGCGTGTGGGACGGGGACGCCGGCCACGGACAAAGATATAAACTCCATGGTGTCCATAGAATCTATGAGTCTTATGGCAACGACGGTGTCGCTGGATGAGGAGACGAAGGACATGCTCCAGCGGCTTGGCCGCAAGGGAGAAACGTACGATGACGTCATCCGGCGCCTGATCAAGGAAGCCGGTTGGACTCAACTGGACGACCGGTGGAACGAGATCCTCGAATCGGACGAGTTCATACCCCTCGATGAGCTGTAAGCATGGGGTATGGGGTCCTCGTTTCAGCCACGTTCCAGCGGTTCTTCAACCGCCTTGACGACAAGACGCAAGGTCGCATCCGAGACGGGCTAAACGAACTCTCCGAAGATCCCTATCGACCCCGGCCCGGTGCCGACATCAAGAAACTTGAGAACACCCAGCCCACCAAGCAACGGGTCCGCGTCGGTTCCTGGCGCATCATCTACCACATCGATGACGACGTAAGCACGGTAAAGGTCATCGAGGGCTTCGACCGCGGTCGAGGCTACCGGTGACGCCTCATGCTTGCCCTCGCTTCGATCATGCATCTTGCAAGGATCGCGAGAAAGGGGCAAGCGTGGGGTCAGGTTTTTCCCCTCGCACTGTTCTCCACGGTGCATGCTCTCCCTGGACCAGAAGACGTTCAAGCTGTTCATCGGGAACGATTTCGTGGAAGCCACGGATGGTTCCACATTCGAGACGACGGACCCAAGCACGGGCAGCGTGATCGGGCACGTGCACGAGGCATCCAAGGCTGATGTGGATGCGGCCGTCACGAGCGCGAAGGCCGCGTTCGAGGAAGAATGGGGAGAGCTTGACCCGTACAAGCGCGGGCGTCTCTTGGAAGAATGGGCCAGCGTGTTGTGGGAGCGCCGCGACGAGATCGCCAAGATCGAGACCACCAACCAAGGCAAGCCCTTCCGGGAAGCACGCGCGGATGTCGCGTTCGCCATCAAGACGATCGAATACTACGCTGGCCTTGCCGACAAGGTCGAAGGCTCCCAGATCCCCGTGCCAGGGAAACGGTTGAACCTCACCCGTCGCGAACCCCTGGGCGTCACAGGCCACATCAGCCCCTGGAACTTCCCCTTCCAGTTGAGCGTTCGCGGCATCGCGCCCGCGCTCGCAGCGGGGAACACGGCAGTGTTGAAACCCGCCACCGACACGCCGCTGTCAAGCCTTGCCTTGGCGGAAGCCGCCGCGGATGCAGGCCTGCCCGAGGGCACCGTGAACGTGATCCCGGGGAAAGGCAGCGTCGCCGGGTCCGCCCTGGTTGAGCATGAGGACGTTCGGGGCATCACGTTCACCGGCGGGACCGAAGCCGGCATCCAGGTCGGCCAAACCGCCATGGAGAAAGTCATCCCCGTCACGCTCGAATTGGGCGGGAACGCCCCCAACGTGGTGTTCGAGGATGCGAACCTCTCCAAAGCCGTCAAAGGCACGCTCTTCAGCGCGTTCCTCAACGCGGGCCAGATGTGCTGGGCTGGTCGGCGCCTGATCGTGCACGAGAGCATCGCGGACGACTTCATCGAACAAGTCGAAGACGCGATCAGCGGTCTCACCGTTGGCCCGGGGATGGAGAAAGACACCCGCATGGGCCCCTTGGTCAGCCAAGCGCACAAAGAAAACGTGGCCAACTACTTCGACATCGCGGAGGAGGAAGATGCGACCCTCGTGACCGGAGGCAGCGAGCCCGAGAACGTGCCCGAAGGCGGGTACTACCTGGAACCCACCTTGTACCGGGACGTGGACCCCAACGGGCGCCTGGCGCAAGAGGAAACCTTCGGCCCCATCCTTACCGCGTTTACCTTCGAAGATGAACAGGAAGCCCTCGACCTCGCCAACAACACGCCCTACGGGTTGTACGCCTACGCCTGGACCCAAGACATCGGCCGGGCCATGCGCGTGACCGAAGCCATCGACGCAGGCGTGGTCAGCATCAACGAAGCCCCCATCACGTTCCCCCAAAGCCCCTTCACCGGGTTCGGGAAAAGCGGGCTAGGCCACGAGCAAGGCAAACAAGCCATCGAACACTACACGCGCCTGAAGACCGTGTTCTTCAAACAACCCTGACCCGCACGACGGGGCCAAGCAGACCCACGGTCGCGATAAGATGCCCCCCATAACACCTAAGGGGGCCCCTGCAAGGTACACCTCGTGAACCGAACGCTGCTTACCGTAGGCGTGCTTCTCATGATCGGGCTCGCCGGGTGCATCGGGACCGGCCCAGGCTCCGACATCGACCACGCCGACACGGAACCCGACGAGGAGCTTGAAGAAGCCATCCATGAAGGCCTTGGCTCCGATGGCGGTTGCGGTGAGGAAGCCGGGAACACGTTCGACGAAGCCAGCGAGTTCTGCGGGGAACCCAAGGCCCCCTGCACCGACGGGGACGACCCCTACTTGTGCTACCCCGGCGCCTTCGCCGAAAGCGAGGAAGACTACTACCGCATCCACCTCGAAGAAGGGGACCAGCTCGTCGTGGACATCTACTCCGATGCATCCCTCACGGTTCACCTGATGGACCCCGAAGGCACCATCATCGCGGACGCGACCGGCAGCGAGACCACGCAGATCGCTACGAACGCGCAACGCGTCACCGTCCCCAACGCTCACATGGACGGCGACTACCGCCTGCACGTCACCCAAGGACCCCTCGGGGACGCGGACGACTACGGCGTATGCGTTCGCCCCTGCGAGGAACCCGTCGGCGTCCTACCCCAAGAACTCATCTGGGGACCCATCAGCAACCCCGACGACGTCAAAGTGCTCTTGATCCCCCCAAGCCACGGGGATCTTAGCGACCCCAACGGTCCCACGGTCCAAGACTACATCAACGAGACCCTGCAAGGCATCTACGAATGGGAATGGGCGCTTGAACAGTTCGCTCAAGACTACCCCGAGTACAGCTACCTGAAGAACATCACGGTCCAAGTCGACATCTTCGAAGGCCCTGAAGCCACGCCCATCGATCCCGCCGGTTACGACGTCGTCATCGGGTACGTCGCCAGCGGGCCCGCCTTCCGCGGCGTCGCCGTGAACGGGCCCGGTGATACACAGGGCCTCATCGAGAATCTAGGCGCCGACGACGAGGCTCGCTGGGAGCACCGCTACATCGCGCTGAGCCTCTACGCCGCCAGCCCCCGCGCCGGGCAAGCCATGGAAGACTTCCCCGAACGCAACGATTTGCACACCGTCACCCTGCACGAATTCGGTCACACCTTCGGGCTTGGCCACACCTGGACCTGGACCAACGACACCGGGCCCGATCTGATGAACAGCCCCGCCACGTTCGTCTACGGCGACGGCGAACCCTTCGGGCAAGGCGACCAGAACCTCGAACGCCAATGCCTCAACAGCCTCAACCTCTACGGCATGGCCATCATGTACCAAAGCATGGACCCGAGCAACGACACCGACCCCGAGGAGTTCCCCGAAGCCGTCGAACTCCCCGACCACATCCCCTACGAACTCTACTGCCCCAACGAACCCATCGACATCGGCATACTGGGAGACCTCCCAATGCTTCTGGCATGACCCGGCACACGACGGTAGCCTAGCCGGGCGGTGCGCACGCACACCGCTGACCCTTTAGACACCTAGGATCCAAAACCAGAGCAGACCCAAGAGCACGAGAACCGTCCCCCCAACAAGAACCACGCCCCCAGCCAAAACCCACCGGGTAAAGCCTCCATCGGGCTCCTGGGACCGGTGAAAGATCGAACCTGCACCCTCCACCACAAACAAACCCCCACCGATAGGAACCCCCAAAAGGAGCACCATGTCGAACGCCCACCCCAACACGTACTCGCTTGGCGGGCGCTCCGCCAGCAAAGGCACGCTTAGGACCACGGGCAAGGCGAAGATCGCCACCAACACCAGCGCTCTCCCAACCTCGGGCTCGACGCGATGCTCCGGCGACGAATCCTGTAAGTACCACCTTGACCCAAGGCGCCCAACCCACGTGATGCTCACCGCGATCACGACGAGAATCCACAGAATGATCAAAAGCAGAGGCCACATCCCCACGCCAAACCCGGTGAAGATGACATCACTCAAACGCATCAACACCAAAAGACCAACAAACATCAGCGGCCAAGAAACGGCGACGACAAGACCAGAAACGAGACGAGACCCAGCAAACGAACCACCACACTCACCCCACATGCCCCTGACCGAGACCGCTCCAGGAAGCGCAACGAGAACGAAAGGAACCAGCGAAACCATCGCCCACAAGATCAACCATTCAGGCCCATGCGACGCCATCCCCCCATTCAGTAACCCTAAGGAACCACAAACCAAGAAACCAACCCCTGCAGCTTCAACCTGAGTCCTCTCCGATAAAAACTTCCCTCCCAAGCTCCGATGCTCCCCTAGCACGTATAAGGAAACCACCTTGTACTCTCCCTCGTGAGCGACGACGACGCCACACGCGTCCTGTTCGAGATGAGCTACTACAGCGACAACAAGAACGCCATCAAGAAACCCTTCAAGGACCTCGACCTCAAATGGCAGTTCCTCGGCCAAGAGAAAGGGAGCACGAAAGGACGCTACGCCGGTGACGACATCAGCGTGTTCGTCCTCTTCACCAGCGAACACGCCGACTTCACCCTCCAAGGCGACGCCAAGAAGAAACAAACCATCCTCGACGCCTGGGACGACCACCCCACCACGCAACCAACGCAAGACGACGCCCCACCCACCCCCGCCGAAGAACAACGAACCAAAGAAGTCCGCATGTGGGAATTCAAGAAACCCACCCAACGGCCCGGTGAACCCGACGCCCTCTACCAACGCCGCCTTAAAGCCTGGGAAAAGGAAGACCCCCGCGAATGATCACACCGGCTCGAT
>PWVY01000268.1 GCA_003561665.1 Thermoplasmata archaeon | reverse complement strand
GCGCTTCGGGATGGGATCGTTGACACAAGCGAGCGGAAAGCCCTTGAAAACCTTCGGGAGGAGCTGGGGCTCTCCATGGCGGATCATGAGCGCCTGGAAGCCGAGGTGCGCCAACGGTTGGTGAAGGATGAGCGCTTAGAGAGGGGGGTGAACAGGTGATCACGCTCCTGCAGGGGCTCAACGTCGCCCTTGCCGTCATCCTCGTCCTCGTCGCGGTGGCGCTTGGGGTGCTCTTCGTCGCCCCGCTTCAGCGCATCGGAGAGGTGGTGAGCAGGCGCGTTGTGCCGGTGGGGGGTCAGGAGGATAGCTACGTTGCGTACAGGCGGGTGCAGATTTACAAGGTCGCTTTGGAGGGGGCGCTTCGGGATGGGATCGTTGACACAAGCGAGCGGAAAGCCCTTGAAAACCTTCGGGAGGAGCTGGGGCTTTCCATGGCGGATCAAGAGCGCTTAGAGCAAGAGATCCAAGGACGCCTGGAGACCCCTACATAGGTTGGGTACGTCGCGCGTGCTCGAAATGGAGCAGGAGGTCAAAGAGGACCTTGGCGTCGAAGGCCGCTGCTGGGCAAGCTGCCCTCTGGGACCGCCAAATCCTCCACGAATCGACCCGATTCAGGTCCATAAATCTGATTCCGGGCCCGACACGGCGTTCCTCAACCACGCGGGCCCTGGGACCATCACCACGAACTCTTATGTATAGGTACCCATGCATAGAGATGGGATGAGCAAGAACATCTCGATCTCGGATGAGGTGTACCGGGCGTTGAAGCGGCGAAAGCGAGGCCGAAGCTTCAGCGAAACGATCGAGGAAACGATGGAACAAAGCGGTCAACTCTCGGACGTGGTCGGCGAGGGCGTCCTCTCAGAGGTTGACCTTCCCAAAGCGCGGGAGGAGATCAAGGATCTCTCCCGGCGGACGCTTGAACGGTTAGAAGGATCTGAAGATGAAGCTGCTTGACTCCTCGGTCCTCGTCGACCTCGACCGCGGGGGCGAGGAGGTCGAGCACAAGGCCCACCGTCTGGACCGCGAGGGTCGCCACGCGATCAGCACCGTCACCGTCACCGAGCTTTACTACGGCGTAGAGAACGCCTACCAAGGCCAACGCGAAGGTTACGAAGCCGCCATCTCCGGGTTGGATGTCCTGATCGACCGCTTCGAACTCCTCGACGTCTCTCGACCGGTTGCCAGGAAAGCAGCCCGTTTGATCCAACAGCTTCGATCCCAGGGAAAAGCGCTGCACGACCTCCATGATGTCTACATCGCGGCCACCGCGCTTGCCCACGAGCTCGTTGTCCTATCCTCGAACGTCGACCACTTCGAGAGGATCGAGGACATCGTCGTCGAGAACTGGAACACCTACTAGCAACGACTTCGCGACTCCGGACGCGGACGGGCATCATCTGGGCTCTACGGGGAGCAAGCCGAACGGACCCCTGGAGCGCTATCGTATCGAGGAGAGGGGGAGCAAGCGCAAGCCAGGGCGACCTTGAGGCTAAGCTTTAGACCCTCGTCCCCGTTCGTTGAGCGTGAACTCAAGGGACGGCGTGGCTTCCAGGGGAGGCTAATCGGGCATGGCGCACGCGCTGGATGCAGGTCTTCTTGTTTCTCTGGGTAGCGCGGTCCTCTACGTCGCGCTCGGTGCCTGGGTCTTGACGCTTACGCCAAGGCGGCGCCCGACCATCCTGCTTGGAGCCTTCGCCATCGCGTTCGGAGCCATGTTCGTGGTCTCCGATTCGGCTGTTCTTTTCCACCTTGGGGGTATGCCCGACTTCGGGGAGGCGGTCTTGCACCCCATCCAACACGTCACGAGCATCGCGCATGCTCTTGCAGGTTTGGCCATCCTCGGTTTGGCAGCGACGATCTCTCCCCCCTTGCAGGACAAACGGTTGTTCGCCATCGCCCTGGGCATCGCGGTGGGCTTCTCCATCGCCACCTGGGTCCCTGCGCTCGTCGCGGACGGCTGGCGGAACCTCGCTCTCGCTGGGCCGAACTTCGTCGCATCCGTGACCATCTGGGGTGCAAGCCTCCTTCTTGCCCTGCGCGCGTCCCCCTCCCGCGTACGATCGGTCGAGGAGGCCCGGCAGTTCGCCATGCTCGCCGTCGCGTTCGCCTTCGTCATCGTCTTCGTATCGGGCGCGTTCGTTACCGAGGCCGCCCGGATGCTCGTTCTCCAGGACATGGCCTGGTTTTCATGGTTCTCGATCGTCGTCCTGTTCTGGTTGACCGTGGGGGCCCTGTGGGGCAACAACATGCTCCAAGCGTCCAAGAAGACCGTTGGGATCCATCGTGCCGCGATGGTGGCGACGTTCGGGTTGCTGCTGGCCGGAGCGCTTTACGAAGCCTTGCTCCAACCGGGGGGCATGCTCTTTGGGACCGAGGGGAGCGCGGGCTTAGGTCCGGGTCTTGCGCGCGCGCTTGGCGTCGCGATCCTTGCTTACGGGGTGCTTCGGTACGACATCGCGGGGTTGGATGCGAAGGTCCAATGGGGCGTTTCCAGGACGACGGTGGCTGCGAGCTTCATCGCGGTGTTCTTCATCGCTAGCGAGCTTGCGAAGGTGTTCTTCGAGGGCGCGTTGGATAGCACCGTGCTTGGGATCCTGGCAGCAGGCGTGTTGCTCTTCGCCATCGCGCCGCTTCAACGAGCCGCGGACCGTCTTGCCGCCCGGACCGTGCCCTCAGACCGTGACGAGGAGGGGTTGGAGCGTGCCGAGGAGACCTATCGCGTGATGCTTCGAAGGTTCCTCGCTGATGGTGACGTGTCCGTGAAGGAGAAGAAGGCCCTGGCGGATTTGGCAGAGGAGCTGGGTTGGGCCCCTCGCGCGTGTTCGATCTGGAGCAGGAGGTCAAGGAGGAGTTTGGCGTCTGACCCGTCGGGGGAGGGGATGGCGTCGAGGGTGACTTCGATGACGCGTCCACGTCGTCTCCCACGAGAGCCTGCTCGTCGTCGCCAGGGGATCATCGAATCCGACGCATCCTGGTGTGTGAGCAACGAGGCACGAGGAGGGCAGCCTGGGCAAGCCGGGCTGGCTTCATGGTTGCATCGCCTTTGTTCCTTGAACGGTGGGCGATCAACAGCACCCATCAACCAAACCCTTATATTACGGATGTAATATAATGTAGTATGGTGGTGGTGTTCGACAGTTCGACACTGATCCTGCTGGCGAAGATCACCCTACTACGTGATGTGACTCAGCGTTTGACCTGCCTGATCCCAGAAGAGGTGGAACACGAATGCACCCGAAAACCAGACCTCATGGACGCCCAGCTCATCCGGGCCCTCATCGACGAGGGAGACCTCAGCGTCCAAGCGGTCGATACCCCCAAGAGGTTGGAGGAACAGTTCGGCCTCGACCGTGGAGAAGCTGCAGCGTTGGCGCTCGCAAAGGATCAAGAAGGAACCGTCGGAGTAGACGACAAGCCAGCGATACGAGCCTGCAAGGTCTTCGGCTTGAGCTTCGTGACCGCGATCTCGTTCGTCACGAAAGCCCAAGAGGAGGGGATCTTAACTCCAAAGCAGGCTCGAGAGAAGATCCATCGGCTCGACGAGCACGGACGGTACCATCCAAGGATCATCGAGGACGCATTGAACAAGGTGGGTGAAGCCCTATGAACAAAGTGATCAGCTTACGACTAAGCGAGGAAGAACGAGCCATCCTTGAGCAAGCCTCCAAGGAGGCCCCCGACCGGTCGGCCGCGGCGCGCGCGTTGATCCGGGACGGATGGACGTTCCTCATCCTCAAGAAGTACCGAGAGGGCAAGCTCTCCACCGGTCAAGCAGCCCGAGCCCTAGACTCAACCATCAGCGAGTTCATCGATGTGCTCGGAGACCTTGGTGTTCGCACGCCCATCGAATACGAAGATTACCTGGACAGCGAAGAAGCCCTCAACGAACTCTGGGAAGACGCGGACGGATAGAGACAAACAACCCTCCCGAAGGGCATCTCTCCGCTAGAGAAGCATCCAAGTTATCGAGCGGCTGGGGCGAGCAGGGCGGCGCGCAAGCACCTCGAAGCGACCTTCAACCCTGATTATAGCCCATAGCCTCGTGCTGCTCTCCAACGCCCTCGGCGTCTTGCCCGTGCCAGGCCTCGAGCCTCTTGCGGACCAACACCTTCTGATCCACCGTTAAGACCTCATCCTCCTCGAGCGCTCTCACGAACGCGTCCCGTTCAAACCTCGTAACTCAAACATTCTCCACACCCCCACGCGTGACATCATCTGGACTCTGCGGGGAGCTAGTCGAGCACGGACTCCATGAGGGATGTTGCATCGAGGGAAGATGGGGGAACAGGGCCCTGTCCCACGTCCCGGTTCTCCTCGTACGATCCTTCACCGTCCAAGGCTAGGCGGATCAGGGAGTCGCCGGTCGCGTGTTCGCTCTCGATGACCAGCTCGCCCCGGTGCTCGGGAAGGTCCGCGCGAACCGCGTACGTGCCTGGCAAGGTTTCTGTGACCGTCGAGGGTAGAACCTGGCCGTCGTTGGAGGTTCCCAGCGTGGGGTCAGGGTCCGCGTTCGGGTTCCAGCGAACCGCGAGGGAGGCGTCTTCGATGGGTGCACCATTCATGTCCGTGATCTCGACGGTTAGGTCATCCAGGGGTCCATGCGCGCTCATGGTGTTCGGGTACACGCGTAGGATGCTCCACATGGCGACGTCGTGGTTCATGTGGCAGTGGTAAAGCCAGTCCCCGTGGTGGCCCTCGTCGAGGCCAGCGGTGACCGTGAAGCTGTGCGTGTGGTTCCCGCGGTAGAGGGGAACCGTGTCGATGATGTCTCCCGTGTGGGGGTCCTCCCACGGGTGGCCGTGGAGGTGGAAGGTGTGGGGGCCGCTGTCCAAGGCGCTCACGTGGAATTCGAGTGTTTCACCAGCGTAGGCTTCCAGGAGCGGCAATCCGCCCGAGGGATGCTCTCCCAGCTCGGATCTCACCGATGATGTGTAACTTGCTGACCAGAAATCAAACTGGATCACGAAGGTCCGATCAGGGTCCTCCATGGGAGAACTGACGTCCTGTGTCTTCGAATCCTGTGCCCCATGATTCGAGGGGGTGAACCCGTCACTGGAGGAGCCTTCTGATTCTCCATCGGAGGGGAGCACTTCGATGTGGCCCTGGGCATGCGTTTCAATGGGGGCCAGCGGGCCGGGTAGTTCCTCCGCGCCGAACGAGGCGCTTTCCACGGACCACGTATACGTGCCCGGGTGGGCATCGTGCACGGTGAAGCCGCGGGAGACACCCGGTCCGATCAAAGCTTCATCCACAAGATCCCCATCGGGGCCTGTCAGGGTCACCGTTTCAAGGCTCGTGCGCTCTCCCAACCCCGTGACCACGATGCCGAAGCGTTCCCCGGCTTCGATGGTTTCCTCCAGCCCGAGGCCCCCGTTCGCGGATCTTGGCGTCCCACCTTGCCGGACCGTGAAGGTGCCCGCCTCGAAGTCTGGATCACCGGGGCTCGCTTCCAGGATGTGCAAGTCGAACAGGTGGTCCGGTGCCTCATCGCCTTCTTCCAATACGATGAAGCTGCCCCATAACCCTCGAACGGTCCCCTCGTGGCCCAGGATGGGTTCGTGGACGGGGTCCTCTGTGAACGTGTGCGCGTGATCGTGGTAGTGCCAGTACCCAGGGAACGTCGTGTTGAACGCGTACGTGATGGAGTCCCCTGGAGCGACGGTGGAATCGCATACTTCGGTTCCGGCCGGTTGGGCGACGCCGTCGTGGCAGGCAGCCAGCGAGAGGCCATGCCGGTGCAGCGAGTAGCGAGCCTCGCTCAAGCGTTCGGCAAGTTCCTCGTCGATATCCAGGTCCTTGATCGTCTTTTCGACGTTGTGCACGAGCGTGATCTCGACGCTTGCGCCCTCTTCGAAGACCCAGGTGGGCCCGGGGATTTGCCCGTTGTAGGCAAGGCAGACGTTGTCCTCGCGCATGTTGTCGTACCCGTCCGGGCATTCGATCG
>PWVY01000077.1 GCA_003561665.1 Thermoplasmata archaeon | reverse complement strand
TCGTAGCTGCCGAGGAAGGCGCGGTGGATCATGATGGGGCGTTGTTGTTGGTCGTCCTCGTCGCGGTATGTCAAGTCGAGGCGTTGGGGCATGTTGTAGTCGAGTTGGATGGTGGGGCCGTCCCATTCGCGTCCGAGCGCGTCGACCATCTTCATGTCGATCTTGGGTCCGTAGAAGGCGGCGTCTTCGGGTTCGTGGGTCCAGTCGATGCCTTTGTCGTTGAGGACGCGCTCGAGGGTGGCTTCGCTTTCCTCCCAGATCTCGTCGCTTCCGATGTACTTGTCGGGGTTTTTGGTGGCGAGGGCGATGGTGGCTTCCATGTCGAAGGTGTCGAGCATGTCGAGCGCGGTGTCTAGGAGGCGTGCGACTTCTTGCTCGATTTGGTCCGGGCGGCAGAAGAGGTGGCCGTCGTCTTGTGTGAAGCCCCAGACGCGTAAAAGCCCGCTGAGTTCGCCGTGTTGTTCGCGGCGGTACACGGTGCCGTGTTCGCAGTAGCGGATGGGTAGATCGCGGTAGCTGCGGGTTTCCCTGTCGTAGATGAGGGCGTGCGCGGGGCAGTTCATGGGTTTGATGCTGAACTCGCGGTCGTCGAGTTCGAAGTGGAACATGTCGTCGTGGTAGTTCTCGTAGTGGCCGGTTTTCTTCCAGAGGTCGGTGAGGTAGAGGTGGGGGCTTCGGACGGGTTGGTGGTCGATCGTGGTGTTCATCTCGTCGACGAAGGCCATGAGTTCTTGGTAGAGGGTGGCGCCTTCGGGTCCGAAGAGGGGGAGGCCTGGGCCTACGGTTTCTTCGATTTGGAAGAGCCCCATCTCTTGCCCGATGCGTCGGTGGTCGCGTTGTTTGGCTTGGCGTCGTTGTTCGAGGAAGGTGTCGAGTTCGTCTTGCGTGGGGAAGGCGGTCCCGTAGACGCGGGTGAGGGTTTCGCGGTTTTCGTCGCCGCGCCAGTACGCGCTGGAGATGTCGAGGAGTTTGAAGGCGCCGATTTCGCCGGTGGAGTCGACGTGGGGTCCGCGGCAGAGGTCTTCGAACTCGGCTTGCTTGTAGAAGCTGACGTTGTCTTCGCCGGCGGCTTCGGTCTCGATGATCTCTTGTTTGAAGGGGTTGTTCTCGTAGCGTTGGAGGGCTTCTTCGCGGGGGAGTTCGAAGCGTGAGAGTTCAAGATCGTCGTCGATGATGGTGCGCATCTCGTCTTCGATCGTGTCGAGGTCGTTTTGGTCGAGGTCGACGTTGGCGATGTCGTAGTAGAACCCGTCGTCGGTCCAGGGGCCAAGCGTGAGCTTGGCTTCGGGGTGGTGGCGTTGGAGGGCTTGTGCGAAGACGTGTGCGCAGGTGTGGCGGAGCGCGTCGAGGTGCACGTTGTCGTCGCTGGTGGTGTAGATGAGGAGTTTGCCGTCGGTTTCGAGGGGTTGTTCTTTCGCGACGAGGTTCCCGTTGAAGCGTCCAGCGATGGTGTCGCGGCCAAGACCGGGGCCGATCTCGTATGCGATGTCTTGCACGGTGCTTCCTTGGGGCATCTCGAGCGTGGAACCGTCGGGGAGTTCGATGGTGATGGGCAACGCGTTCACCCTTGAGGGTCGCTTTTGGCGCGGCGACCGGAGGCAAGGAGGCGCTTTGGGGGATAAAGGCTCGGGGTCTTCCCCGCTCTCGTGGCTGGGGGCGGGAGGAGGTGGGGGGTCCGGGCAAGGGTCTTATGCCCCAAGCGTGTTGGCGGGCCAAGATACGATGTCCGACTACCAAGTGTTCCTCAACGGTGAATTCGTCCCGGAGGACGAGGCGAAGGTCAGCGTGTTCGACCATGGGTTCCTGTATGGGGACGGATGCTTCGAAGGGATCCGCGCGTACGATGGGCGCGTGTTCCGGCTGGAGGAGCACATGGATCGGTTGTACGCGTCGGCGAAGGCTCTCGCGTTGGAGCCTCCTTACCCGCAGGAGGAGATGACGGACTTGGTGTTGGAGGCGTGCCGTGTGAACGAGTTGGAGGATGCGTACATCCGCCCGATCTTCTCGCGAGGCGTGGGCGATCTTGGGTTGGACCCGCGCAAGTGCGAGGAGGTCACGACGGTGATCATCGCGCGAGAGTTCCCTCGATTGTACGGGCCTGAGTTGTACGAGGAGGGCTTGAGGATCGCGACGGTGTCGACGCGCCGGAACCCGCCGCAGTGCTTGTCGCCGAACATCAAGTCCATGAATTACTTGAACAACATCCTGGCCAAGGTCGAAGCGAACCAGTTGGGCGTCGACGAGGGTTTGATGTTGGACGTGAACGGGTTCGTCAGTGAAGCGACCGCGGACAACCTCTTCATCATCGACGACGGGACCGTCATCACGCCGCCCTACCACAACAGCTTGCAGGGCATCACGCGCCAGGCGGCCATCGACGTGGCTGAACAGCAAGGGTACCCGGTGGAGGTCACGCCCATCACGACGTTCGATGTGTACGCAGCGGATGAGGCGTTCATGACGGGCACCGCAGCTGAGATCGCGCCCATCGTTGAGGTGGACGGTCGCAAGATCGGTGATGGTTCCCCGGGGGAGATCACGGGCGAGCTCGTCACCGCGTTCGAGACGCACACCCGCTCGGCTGGCACGCCCATTTACCAGGAAGCCGTCAAGGCGTGACGGGAAGCCACGGGCGCCTTCCTTAGGCGATGAGGGTTTCGCAGCTTCCCTCGCTTGCGCTATCCATGGCTTGGAACCACCATGCGTTCGGGTGTTCGAGCTCGAGCACGCACACCGTGGTCAGGTTCCCGCTTAAGTGCTTCCACCGATGATCGGCTACGCCTTCTTCGCCCGTTTTCTCGGTGACGGTTTGGCACGGTTCGTCTTCGGGGCAAATCTCGAACGTGGCGTCAACATCGGGTAGGGGTTCTCCTTCGTGTTCGTGGATCGTCACTTCGATCCAGGCATGGGGTCCTTGGTTCCGTGAGTCGATGCTTGCTACGTGCATGGATCCGCTGGGGTCGGTGCCTTGGATCTCGACGTCGTCGATGTCCCAGCCTAGGTAATCGTTCGCGAGGCGGTCGAAGCTGTCGAAGAAGAACCGCACCGTGAGGTTCTCGCTTGCGTACGAGGAGACGTCAAGGGTGACCTCTTCCCAGTCCTCGTTGGTGTGGTTTCGCGCGTCCCATTGAGCGATGGTGTCGAAGTCGCGCCCGTTGTCGCTGGCCTTCACGCGCATGACATCCCAGGCGCCGTCGGCTTCTTCAACCTCGAAGAAATGGGCGAACGAGAGGGTCACGTTGTGAAGCCCGCTGGCGTCGATCCTTGGCGTCGTCACGTAGCCTTGCACGTGCCCGTCGTCGAAATCGCACTGCTCCTCGATGCTGAAGGCCAGCATCCAGGCCCCGTTCCAGGGTTCAACGCAGTCGTTCGCGATGCGCCAGAGGTTGTTGTGTCCTCCCATCGACCAAGACCAGAGGGTTTGGTCTTCGAACCCGTCGTGGAACAATCGCGTTTGGCCTGTGTCTGCGTCGGGAACGGTCGCGGTGACGTACCCGTCGGTGTTGTCCGTGGAGCGGGTGCTGTTGACGACGGTGAGTTCGACACGGTGCGTGTTGTCCTCGTCGAAGGTGTGCTCGACGGTTTCCCCGTGCTTGATCAGATCCTCGCTAAGGGACCATTCGTGCTCGATGATCTCGTCGTGGCTGTCGAAGCTGGACGATGCGTTGAACGTGCACGTTCGGCCCTCGCAGGAGGCGTTGAACGCTGCCGTGGGCCCGATGGCTTCGCCGTGCACGAGCTTGGCCACGTTCAAGCGGCCATCGCCTTGTTGGTCCTCGGGCAGCCAGAGGTCGTCAGCGGAATCGCGGACGAGTTGCTCCATGGTGGCATGATCGCCGGGGTGGCCGTGCGCGTCGATGTACAACGCGATGGCACCGCTGACGTGGGGCGCGCTCATGCTCGTCCCGCTCATCTTCGTGTACCCTGACGGGTCGGATCCGTCAACGGAGAGCACATCGTCCCCGGGTGCGATGACGCTGACCTCGGGGCCTTGGCTGGAGAAGCTGGCGAAGGTATCCTCCTCATCCGAAGCGCTAGCTATGATGACATGGTCCCCGGCGTCCCTCCAGGGGAATGCAACGCAATCGTCGCAGGGGCCGTGGTTGCCTGCGGCGGCGACGTGGATGACGCCTTTGTCGCTCGCGTAGCGGATGGCGTCGTGGATGGCTTGATCGTTGGTTCCGCCCCAGCTGTTGGAGCTGATGTGGGCGCCTTGGTCGGCGAGATCTTTGAGGGCTTGGGCGAAGTCACTCACGCTGGCGGCCGAGCATTCGAGGAGGCCTTCGCCCCACATCTTCTGCATGATGATGCTGGATTGGCTTTTGCCCGCGATGCCTGCCTCGTTGTCGGTGAGGGCGGCAGCGATGCCGACCACGTGGCTGCCGTGGTAGTCGCAGTTCCCGCCTTCGGAGATGTCGTCGTTGTCGGCGTAGTAGTTCCATCCGGTCACGCGGGTTGCGTCGATGTCTTCGTGATCGACCGTGATGCCGCCGTCGAGGAACCCGATGGTGACGGCGGTGGAACCAAGCGTTTTGGCCCAGGCCCAGTGCGTGTCGGTGATTTGGGGGCCGTACTGCTGGGGGTAGTGTTCATCGTTGGGTTCGTAGAACCGTTCGATGTCGTTGTGGTTCTCTTGCACGTAGCGGACGCGGTCATCGTTCTTCGCTTGGTTTTCGAACCTTTGATCGTTCTCGGGTTCGACGACGAAGTAGCGAAGGTCCTCGTCGTAGAACGTGACGCGTTCGCTGTGGTATTGGGCTCGTTCGTTGGGAAGATCGTGGAACCCGACGATGAACGAGCGTTCCTCGTCTTGGTCCTGTGGTTCAGGGTTTCCAACCGCTGTGGCTGTGAAGACGGCGAGAAGCGCTATGGCGCCGAGGATGATGAACCGCCGCATGGAAGCCTCCGTCCCCTAAACCTGGGCTTGGGGTCCCTCGCGATGGGGTTCATCCCTCATGGTTTTTATCCCCTCGTTGGTAAGATATAGGGTCGTTGGGCGTCAAGGGAAGGTCTCCAAGGGGCAGGCCAAAAAAGCGCCTGCCCCGTAGGGAGGACCTTGCGGGGGGTGTTGCCGAATCGAGGGAACGGCCGAACCGTGACCGCATACCTACGCGCAACCTCAAACCCCTTAGCGTACGGTGTGTTCCCACATGGAGGACGCCGTGCCCGTCACGACGCGTGAGGACGCTTCGTCGCTCCCCCCAGCAGCGCGCATAAAACCCCCAAGGGGCCCCATCGCCGGGTACCGGTTCCTTGTCCCCATCCTTGGCATCCTCGCCGGAGCCCTCGCCCTTTTCCTCTTCGTAGAACCGGAGCTGCGAACCCGGCTTTTCACCTTCGTCGGCATCTACCTCCTACCCGGCGGCATCGATTACGGCATCCCCGTCGGCATCGGCGTCTTCGAGATCCCCCCCGCCTGGGTGATCGCCGCCGTCACCTACATGGACCTCTGGGTCACCCTCTTCTGGGTTTGGAACCTCGACCACCTCACACGCTTCTCCTGGATCGACGAACGCGTCGCCAAAAGCCGCCACCGAACCGCCCGCTTATGGGACCGCTTCCCCCGCTTACGCTTCGCCACCGCCCCCGGACTGACCCTCTTCATCCTCCTCCCCATCCCCTGGACCGGGAGCTTCGTCGGCGTCGTCGCCGGGAAACTCATCGGCCTCAAAGACCTCGAACTCTACCTTGCAAGCATCGCAGGCACGTTCCTACGCGTGATCACGCTCACCTACGGAAGCGCCATCATCTTCGCCCTCTTCTAAACCCCCTCAACGATGCGAACGAACGACGAAGCACCCTTCCCCTCCACCACACGACGCTCCCCATCCTCATCCTCCAACGCCAACCCACCCATCGGCGTCAACCCCACCGCTCGACCCTCGACCAACACATGACCCTCATCCACGCTCACCCCCGCCCCCTTCTGGGTCCAGCACGAGCTCACCTTCCCCACCAGCG
>PWVY01000071.1 GCA_003561665.1 Thermoplasmata archaeon | reverse complement strand
TGACCTCTTCATCGCGCAACAGGGTTCCCGTGTCCAACGGGGGCCCCGTCGTTGCGACCACGACGCTTCCCTTTGAAGGTAAACGCATCGTGGAACCGAATGGAGGCAAGCCTGGAGCCGTGCGGACGACGGCACCGCCAAGGAAGCTGGCCGTGACATCGCTAAGCCCGGACCGGTTACGGACCTCGGCCAGGTGAGCCGCCTTGAGCGCCTCTGATCGGCCAACCCCTAAGCAGCGAGCAAGCGCGAACGCGCTCGCCAGCGCGCTGGCTCCAGAAACCCCAAACCCTTGACCCACGGGAGCTCCCTCGTGAACCGTGCACGAGACGCTCAAGGGGGAGGGTGCGTGGGTGTCTATAAGCAAACGGAGAGCTTCCCGTGTCGCGCGGGCTTCTTGATCCTCAGCAAGGCCTCCCCGCTCGACGTTGATCGTCATCGAAGTGCTCTGGGAAGCTTGGACCGAAGCGACAACGCCGGTACCAAGGCAAAGGCCAGCCCCCCAGGAACCCGTGCGTTGTGGTTCACGAGGCTGGATGTTAGGGACGAAGAACGATGTGACATGGCAGGGGGCGAACGTTGTTGCTTCCTCACGTTTGAGGCCTGTCACGAAAGAACCTCCTGAAGCTTGAGAAGGATGCGCCGGGCAACGCGTTGTTTCTCACCTTCGACGGGTGTGTGGTTCCCATCGTGGACGAGGTGAACGCGGGTTTCCTCGACTTTCACGTCCTCGAGCCGGTTCGCGATGACGGCCTCGGCATTGTTCTCCTTCGCGAACCGCCTGGCTTTCTCCACGAGTGCGTCCTCGTCGTAACCTCCCTCGGCCTTGAACGCGATCAATCGGCCCTCGGATTCTTCATCATCGAGGGCTGCTCGAAGCTCGGGAAGGACTTTCGGGGTGGGCACGAGGTCGAGGGTTTGAGGTTCCCCGCTGGAACGTTTCCCTTCAGCTTTGGCGCCTTTGAAATCGCTGATGGCTGCAGGGACCAGGACCCAATCGTATGCGCCGGCCTTAGGGGCCTTGTTGATGAGGTCTTGAACGGTCACGAACCGTTCCGTGTGAAGGTTCGGTGGAATCTCGGTGTGGCCGTGACCGAACCATAGATCGACGTCGGCTCCAAGGCGGAAGGCTTCCTGAGCGAGGGCGACGCCGGTTCGCCCGGTGCTCTTGTTGGTGACCACGCGCATCTGGTCGATCTCTTCGATCGTGCTTCCCGTGATCACGAGGATGCGTTCCCCTTCCAACGTGTGAGGCCCTACAGCCTGAAGGACGTGCTCGACGATGGCCTCGATCGGGGCCATCTTTGCCTCCTCTTCTTCATGGATCGGTTCCACGATGAACGCACCTCGTTCCTGGAGGGTCTTCACATGGTTTTGGGTTGCGGGGTTGTCGAGCATCTGTTCATGCATGGCCGGTGCGATGACGACGGGTCCGTGTCCTAGGGTGGTCCCGACGAGGCTCGTCACGGCCGTATCGTCGATGCCGAGGGCGACCTTGGCGATCGAGTTGGCGGTTGCGGGGGCTAGGAGAACGAGATCCACAGCCCCGTTGGCCCCCCAGAGGTGTTCAACTTGGCCGGTGAGGTTCGTGATGGGTTCGTGGCCGGTGGCGAACTCAAGCGCGTTGGGGTGGATAAGGGATGTTGCGGCCTTGCTTTGGAAGGGGATGACATCGGCGCCGTGTCGGATCAGCTCGCGTGCGAGTTTAACGGTCTCAACGGCTGCGATGCTTCCTGCAACGGCGAGCGCGATGCGCTTGCCTTCGAGGAGGGTGGACTTGTTCGCTTCGATGGCCCCGCTTGGGTGCATCAGTTCCCCCAAGACCCCCATGGGTTTAAAAGTGGGGTTGGGGGGCTAAGCATCTTATCGCGGGGGCTCGTTGCCAGCGTGTGCCCACGTTCCGCATCCCGTTCGGTCGCCGAGTCGAAGCGAAGGAAGCAAAGGGGACGTTCGATGCCGGTGTCGCGTTGGCGTTCGCGGCCGACGCGCTGGGGGTCGAGGAGGGGGTCCGCGAGGGGTGGATAGAGACCTCATGGGGGTCGGTGCATGCGGAGGTGAACCCACGGGGGTTGGTGATGGTGTCCTTGCCTTCGCATGAGGAGTCGAACCGTCCCGTCATGCTGCAGGCGGCCTGCCGGGTGCTTGGTGTTCCTGCGGGCCCGGTGCAGGAGACCGGCGTGGAGATGCGGGTTGTGGATGTGGGGCGCGAGGTGTTGGTGATGCCTGTGGTGAGCGAGGAGGCGTTGGAGGCGTTGCCTGAGAGCGTGGACGTTTCGGGGGTTCCCGGTCATGATCCGGTGAGTGGGATCGCGTACGTGCATACGCAGTCTTCCCCGTATGCTCGCGTGAGCGTTCGAGCGTTGGGGGAGGGGGATGTGTTGGGTTTGATGGGTGCGGTGGGCGTGCATTTGGTACGCTCTGGTGGGTTGAGGGCCACGTTCCCGCGTACGCGCATCGTCGGTTCTCTGGTGGGGGATGAAGAGGAGGAGTGTGAGGTCGTGGTGCAGGCTCGGAAGGCGGGGGGTGAGGCTGTGATCGATCGCGTCCTCGTTGGGGGTGAGGTGTCGTTGGTGTCAGGTTGAGCCGAAAGGGTCAAAACGGGGGGCTGGGTTCGGCGGTTGGACGCGGCCGTGGTCTAATGGTAGGACAGAAGCTTCCCAAGCTTCCGGCCCGGGTTCGACTCCCGGCGGCCGCATCCTCAGTTCTTGAAGTGGCGGTAGCTTACGTACCCGACGAGGAGGACGCTGGGTGAGGCCATGAGGTAGGCGATGACGAGGCTTCGGGTCTCGGTGTCGGGGAACCAGGCGTCGATGGCGACCTCCGTGACGTTGGTTTGGTTGGCTTCAAGCGTGGAGGGGTCGAGGCTGCTGGCGAGAAGCAAGGCGGTTCGGTTCTCTCCGTCGAGGGTGAGGGTGATGTTGTGGTACGTGGTGATGGTGGTGCGTGAGAGTTCTTCGT
Source organism: Thermoplasmata archaeon (assembly GCA_003561665.1). Classification (GTDB taxonomy): domain Archaea; phylum Thermoplasmatota; class SW-10-69-26; order SW-10-69-26; family SW-10-69-26; genus PWVY01. Next base: position 3,062 of record PWVY01000071.1, on the reverse strand, counting down.
TGTATTCGACGCTCTCGTCGAGTTCGAAGGAGTAGGTGGTCCCGTTGAGGGCCCGGAAGGCGATGTTCTCGATGTCCATCACGTACACGTCGAGCGGTCCGCCTTCGAGGACGCTGATGTTGATGTGGATCTCTTCGCCGGGGGTGCCGGGCTCGATGAACTTGGGCTGCATCTCGCCGGGGCCCAAGCGGTACATTGGTTGGATCTCTGCACGTTCCTCGCCTGCGGTTGCTTCGGGTTGGTAGTAGGTGGCCGCGAAGAGGGCCCCGAAGAGGGAGAAGCCTAGGAGGACGGCGATTAAACGGCGTCTCTTTTTGGCGCTTGGCTCCCTCATCGTTGGACGGAACAACCGATAGCCCCTCTTGTACCTTGTGTGGTGTTCCCCGTCAGGGGCTTGGATTTTGGCTTGTGACCCGGCAAACCTTTAACGCGGGGGAAGATGCGCGGTTGGCGCATGGTGTTCGAGGTCCCGTTGAAGGCGTGGCTCGTCGCCACGTTGATCGCCGCGTCGCCTGTCATGTTCTGGCTTTTCCGGCCGTGGCCGGTGGCTGAGAAGATCCACGAGACGGCCGTCCGGCTTTTACGAGAGTACTGGACCCACCTGGCCTTGTTCATCGTTATCTACACGATGAAAACCTACGTGGACACCCTTCACGACCCGATCCGAGGGTTGCTGGGGGACTTCACGTGGATCATCCACCGCCTTGAGGGGGACGTGGTGCTTCTCTTCCAAGCCATCGAACACTCGTGGCTAACGTGGTTCTTCAATGTGAACTACCTCTTCTCCTACGTTCTCATCGTATACTTCTCCACCGTGCTGGCAGCCTACGCCGGAGACCGCCGCCTGGCTAACCGGATGGTCCTCAACGTCGGCGTCATCTACCTCCTCGCGGTCCCCTTCTACGTTTTCTTCAACGTGCGCGTGACCAGCCACGTGATCCCGGGCATGGACGCGCTTCTATACCACAGCCACGCTGCGTTCTTGTCGTTCTTCGCCGCCGTGGATCCTCTGGATAACGCATGGCCAAGCCTCCACATGGGCATGACGTTCGCCTTCTTCGTGCTTTTCTGGTGGAACATGAGGGAAAACGGTCACACCGTCGCTACGTACCCCTACCGGTATTATCTTCTCTTCATCGGGGCACAACTCGTCCTCTTCGGGTACAGCATCCTGTACCTGGGGATCCACTGGATCCTCGACATCCCTGGCGGTCTCCTCATCGGGTACTTGGCCGCGATCATCGTCGACGAGATCGAACCCCTTGTTCATCCCCGCCTCATCCAAGCACGGGACACCGTCAACGGCATCATCGCCACAGGGTATGCTCGCCTGACTCAAAAGGCGACATGAACACCCAATGCGTACGCTTTTCTACTCCACCGTACCTTCCCCCTCGGCGAGAACCATGAAGCTGACCTGGCACGGCCACGCATTCTTCGAGATCGAGCTAGCCTCCGGTCACCGCATCGCGATCGACCCGTTCACGCAGGAAACCGGGAACCCTCTTACGAGCGTCACCGCAAACGACGTGGACGTGGACACGGTCCTGTTGACCCACGGCCATGGCGACCATTTCGGGGCCACGCTCGACATAGGCAAACCCGTGCTCGCCATCCACGAGATCATGGCCTTCTGCAACAACCACGGCCTTGAAGATGCCGCAGGCACCGGAGGAGGCGGGATGAACATCGGCGGAACCGTCAACGTTGGCGAAGCCCGCGTCACCATGGTCCCCGCACACCACTCCAGCGGTTGCCCCGGCGCCGATGGCCCCTTCCTCGGAGAAGGAGGAGACCCTGCAGGCTTCATCATCGACGACGGCGAAACAACGTTCTACCATGCCGGCGACACCGCCCTTTTCGGGGACTTGAAAACCGTCATCTCGGACGTCTTCCAACCCGATCTCGTCGCCCTACCCATCGGGGACGTGTTCACGATGGGTCCAAAGCACGCTGCGATCGCCGCGAACTGGATCGACCCTGACGCCGTGATCCCCATCCACTACGACACGTTCGAACCCATCGAGCAAGACCCCGACGCGTTCGCGCGCGATGTCGACGACGCTGACGTTCACGTGATGAAACCCGACAGCGACCTCACGTACTAGGCACAACCCCGGCGTCCGCCCCGCCAACGGCCCAAAAACCCTTCACGGTGCAGGGAATGCCCAGGCCGTGGTTAACGGTTCAGGACGCGTCCCCGAGGCCCTCACCGATGCCTTCTCCATGGCGGCCGAGCGCACGCTCGCGCGCCAAGTCGACAAAGCACCCGTTCCCCATCATGTCGCCATCATTATGGACGGGAACCGACGCTTCGCGAAAGCCGAAGGCCTCGACCCCACCCAAGGCCACGAATTCGGCCGTGACACCCTCGAGAACGTCGTCGACTGGTGCCTTGAACTAGGCATCCAAGTCCTCACCGTTTACGCCTTCAGCACCGAGAACTTCAGCCGTTCCCCCTACGAAGTGGAAGCCCTCATGGACCTGTTCGAAGAGAACTTCTACGAGATGGCCGAAGACGAACGAGTCCACGAGCACAAGATCCGCGTGCGAGCGATCGGACGCCGCGAAGAACTCCCAGAACGTGTTCAAAAAGCGATCGCGTACGCCGAAGCCAAAACCGAAGGCTACGATGCCTACCACTACAACATCGCGGTCGCGTACGGCGGCCGAGAAGAGATCGTGACCGCCATCCGCGAGATCAGCCAAGACGTCAAGGAGGGCGCGCTAGACCCGGAAGACATCACCGAAGCGACGGTGGCCAAACGCCTCTACACCCACCCTCTCCCGGATCCCGACCTGGTTCTCCGCACCAGCGGTGAAGAACGCGTTAGCAACTTCCTTCTCTGGCAACTCGCCTACAGCGAACTTTACTTCTCGGACGTGAACTGGCCCGATCTACGGAAAATCGACTTCCTGCGCGCCATCAGGGATTACCAGGAACGCCAACGGCGATACGGCACGTGACGTGCCGGTCGAGAACCTAAGGCTCGATGGGGACGACCGCCCGAAGATCCCCATCCACCGCAAGGACCCCCTTCTCAAGCGCGTACGTATCCGGA
>PWVY01000306.1 GCA_003561665.1 Thermoplasmata archaeon | reverse complement strand
GGGTCGCACGGCGAAGTGGCCTCCTTTCTCTTGATCCAACAAGCGGGCGAAGACGCTAGCTCCCGCGGCGTGCGGGAAGCACAACCAGTCCATGCTTCCCTCCCGGTTCACCAGCGCGATGCGATCGTCGTTCCCGATGGCCGCGTAGTCACCGATCGGTGAGAACCCCATGTGAACCCGTCATCCGGCGGGGAGCGTGAAAACATCCTGCAATGCCCACATCCTAGGCCATGCCGCCTGTCTTGCCCTCTCGAACGGATAATCAGCCATGGCCAGCCTTGGTTACCATGCCTCGCACGAGCAATTCCCGCCAAGCCAACTCCTTGAATGGGTCAAGCATGCAGACGAGGCCGGATTCACCGATTGCCTGGCCTCGGATCACTTCCACCCGTGGAGCACGACGCAGGGGGAAAGCGGGCACGTGTGGTCCTGGCTTGGGGCAGCGATGAACGCCACGAGCATGACGTTCGGGACCGTGAACGCGCCCGGCGACCGCTACCATCCGGCCATCGTGGCGCAGGCCGCGGCCACGCTTCGCGAGATGCATCCTGAACGGTTCTGGCTGGGCGTCGGCAGCGGGCAACTGCTCAACGAAGGCATCACCGGGAACCCCTGGCCCATGAAAGCCCAGCGCAACGAGCGCCTTCGAGAATGCGTGGACGTGATGCAGCGGTTGTGGGAGGGTAAAGAGGTCACACACCACGGGCTCGTAACGGTCGAGGAAGCAACCCTCTACACGCGAGCCAAAACGCCGCCGCCGCTTTTCGGGGCAGCGCTCTCCGAGGGAACTGCGCGCTGGTTGGGCACGTGGGCCGATGGCCTGATCACGCTGGGCACTGGCGACCTGGAGGATGATGCCGCGCGCGTGGAAGCCTTCCGGGAGAGCGCGCCGGAGAAACCTGTGATCCTCAAATCGCAACTCTCCTACGCGCCCACCGAAAACGAAGCCTTCGAGGGAGCCATGGAGCAATGGCGCTTCAACTGCCTTCCGGGCCCCGCGACGCAACAGTTCCGCACACCGGAAGCGTTCGAGGAGATCAGTGAACTCGTCGACGAGGAGCGCGTGCGCCAAGACGTGCGCATCAGTGCCGATCTAAGCCAACACACCGAATGGATCCAAAACGACCTTGATCTGGGCGCTGAAAAGGTCATCCTCCACAACGTGAACACGAACCAGGAAGCGTTCATCCAAGATTTCGGTGAGAACGTTTTACCCAAGCTGAGTTAGGCGATTTCGTCAACGAACGCGCGAACCGCATTGTTGAAGCGTTCGGGTTCTTCGAGCATGGGGCAATGCCCGCTTTCCTCGAAGAGGACGAACCGGGCATCAGGGGCAAGATCAGCGGCTTCTTGGACGGCTTGAACGCTTCGCCACGCCTCATCCGCGCCCGCGCAGACAAGCATGGGCACATCCAAGGTGGCAAGCGTGCCCCGGTGGTCTTGCATGGTCGCATCGAGGAGGATGCTACTTTTCACCGTGGGGGGACAGCGGGTGGTCTCGTCGAACATCATGCGCCGCGTCGCATCCCCGGGGGGGTGTTTGAGGAGTTGATCGATGGAGTCGTTCACGATGCGCCAGTGATCGTCTTGGACCTGCTGGTGGATCCGTTGGAGGATCTGGGGAGAGTAGCGGCCGTGCTTGCTCTTCGCCCAGGGGGCGGGGGCCGGTTCCATGTCCACGTTCACGACCCCGAGCACGTTCTGTGTGCCGTGTTGCTCCACGAAGGACCAGGCGACGAGCGCACCAAGGGACCATCCAACGAGCACAACCTCGTCGAGATCGAGTCGGTCCAGGAACTCGCGCACATCACGAGCGTAGGCGTCCACGGTGTGCCCTGAGGCCGCGGGTTCTGAGCGGCCGTGTCCGCGGAAATCCAACGCGATGGCCTGATGGTCCTGGGAGAAATCCTCGATTTGGGCTTCGAAGAACCGCGCGCTCGCCCACGCCCCATGTAGGAACAGGACGGGGATGCCGTGGCCCTCCTCCTCGTAGTACAAACCAACGCCCCGGACGCGCTCAACAGGCACAGGGGTGGATAGGGTCACCCACGGCTTAACCTTGGGCACCTTGCCCACAAAAGCGCTGAGCGCGTCGGGCAAGCACCCATCGCGAAGCTCCACCGTCGAGATCCCCTATTCGGAGGCCGGCTTGGCTTCGAGAGGGTAGCGGTGGAGGGGAAGGGCATCGAAGGCGGAATCTGAGCTGAGAACCTCTTTGCCTCCTAGGATCGCGATGGAGGCGTGGAAGGCGTCGAACACGGTGAAGCCTTCGTCGATGAGGTGATCGGCTTGGAAGACAATATCTTCGTCGAATTCGGTCTCCGTGATCTCCAGGATGTCAAGGACCGTTCTTCTCCGATCGATGCCGTAGCGATTAGCGAGGAGGAAGAGTTCGATGAAGGTTCACGAGGGAGGTGGTGAATTCTCCTTGAAACCGATCAAGGTAGGCTCGCGCATTGATCTCAAGCCAGTCCTCGTCCTTCGCGAGCGCGAGCACGAAGTCCGTTTCAACGTAGATCATCCAAGACCTCTGCCATCGCCTCTTCCTTGATCGCCCGGTCGATCTCTTCGTGGCTTAGATGCTTGAGCGGTTCGAGAGCTTCAGAAAGGTCCTCGACAGGGTCCTCCGGGACAGGAAGGAGTGTGATGCCATCGTACAAGCGAACGATCCGGAACTGTCCCCCGTATTGCTCCCGTAAGGATTTCGGGAGGTATAGGCGGCCTCGCTCATCGACCGAGGCGGTGGTCATACCCCACATTCTGACCCCTACAGACTTCAATCTTTTCCCATTTTAAGCCATATTTACGGGAAAATGAGGTTTTTCCCCACTCTCGGATCGGACGCTCGAAGAGGACTTGCTAGGCCAACCCCTCCCTTATCCCGTCTCCAAACCGGTAACGCCCTCGGCGACCACCATGATCGGAAAGACCACGTGGGCCATCCCCGAGGGCTACATCCCCGAGGCCAGCAACGGGCCAGAGCCCGAGATGACCAGCCACGAGACCGTGTGCATCCTCAACACGACCGACCAAGAAGCCGAAGCCAACATCACCATCTACTTCGAAGACCGCGAACCCCTTGGACCCTTCCAAACCACGGTTCCCTCCAAACGAACCAAGCACATCCGCTACAACGAACTCAAAGACCCCGGCGAGATCCCCAAAGGCGAAGACTTCGCCAGCGTCATCCAAACCAACGTCCCCGTCGTGTGCCAACACACCCGCCTGGACTCACGCCAAGCCGAGAACGCCCTCTTGACCACCATGGCCTTCCCCGCCGACTAAAAACCCCAGGGAACACCATGCCTGACGAGGACCCAACCCCCACATGGAGCAACTGGTCCGGAAGCATCACGTTTGAACCCGCCATCCTCTACCAACCCGAGAACGAGCAAGAGCTCCAACGCATCGTCCACGAAGCCAACGAAAGCGATCACACCGTCCGCGTGGCAGGCCAAGGACACTCCTGGACGCCCCTCGTCAAAACCCCCGACATCCTCGTCAGCCTCGAGAACATGACCGGGCTCGTCGACCACGACGCCACCCACCACGAAGCCACGATCCTTGGAGGTACAACGCTCCAAGAGACAACCACCGACCTGCACGAGGAAGGCCTCGCCATGGCCAATCTTGGAGACGTGACCCTTCAACTCGTCGCCGGCGCCATGGCCACCGGCACCCACGGCACCGGGCCCCAATTCCCCAACCTCGGCGCCTTCCTCAAAGGAGGCCGCATCATCACCGGCACAGGAGAGATACGAACCTTCCACGCCAACACCGACCCCGAACTCCTCCACGCCGCCCAGGTCAACCTCGGAGCCCTCGGCATCCTCACCCACCTCACCCTCGACCTCGTCCCCCCCTACAAGCTCGAACGGCGCGAATACTGCGCACGCTTCGAAGACTTCTGGCCCCACCTCGACCGCTTGATCGACGAGAACCGCAACTTCGACTTCTACTGGTACCCCCGACGCGACGAAGTCAAACTCCGCCTCCTCAACCCCCCCGGAGGCGGCACCGATCCCTCCACGCTCCCCTTCGCAACGCTCCTCACCAAACAAACCCAATGGTGGCACCAAGCCATCCCCGCCCACAACGCCATCGACCGCCGCTTCGAAGAGATGGAATACGCCATCCCCCGCGAGAAAGGCCATCCCTGCTTCGAAACCGTCCGCGAACGCGTCAAGAACAAATGGCGCGCCCACGTAGGCTGGCGCCTTCTCGTACGCACGGTCAAAGCCGATCAAGCCTACCTCTCCACCGAGCACGAAACCGACGTGCTCACCATCAGCCTCATCCAAAACGCCCAACTCGAACACTGGCCCTACTTCCAAGACATCGAATCCATCTTTCTCGCCCACGACGGGCGACCCCACTGGGGCAAAAAACACACCCTACGAGCGAGGGACCTCGAACCCCGCTACCCCGAATGGGGCACCTTCAAGAACATTCGAAGGAAACTCGACCCCCACGGCACGTTCGTCACCGACTACCTCGCTGACCTCTTAGGCCTCCATGAGGAATGCCCATGACGCCCGAACCCATCGGCACCACGCGCTGGACCATCCCCGGCGGGTTCGTACCCACCGAAAGCACCGGGCCCGAACCCGCCATGGTTAGCCACGACAAGCTTTGCATGCTCAACACGGGCAACGAGATGGCAACCCTGGAGATCACCCTCCATTACCAGAACGCCCGGAAAGCAGGGCCCTACCCGCTCACCCTGGCACCTGAACGCGTACGCCACGCTCGCATCAACGACCTGATCAACCCGTACGCTCCTCCCTTGGGCCAAGCCTACGGCGTTGTGGTCGAATCCTCCGTGCCCATCGTGGTCCAGTTCACGCGTCAGGACACACGGCAAGCCGAAGCAGCAACCGCTACCAGCCTCGCATACGCGGACGCATGATCCCCGACAGCGTTCCTGGGACCATGAACGAGGGTTCCGCATGAAATTCGCCTACCGGCTCCGTGTCCTCGTGGCTTGCATGCTCGCGTTCTTGGCCACGATGGTCGCGCGCGTGGTCATAAGCCCCGTGGTCCCCGACTTGACGCGATCCTTTGGGGTCTCGACCGGGGCCATCGGTCTTGCGTTGACCGGCATGTGGGCTGCGTACGCGATCACGCAGCTACCAAGCGGCATCCTGGCGGATCGGTTCGGAGAGCGCCGGGTCGTTGTGCTCTCTGTAATGGCCACGGGTGGCTCGAGCTTGCTGCTTGCGTTCGCTCCGGGGTTCGTCATCTTCTCGGTGTTCGTGGTCGCCCTTGGGGCCGCGGCGGGGTTGGTGTACAGTGCTGCGGTATCGCTTGTGACCAAGGAATCCGACGAGATCGGGCGAGCCATCGGGGTTTACTTGTTGGGGGGGCCCGTGGCGGGGGTGCTGGCTCCACCTCTGGCCGCTGGGGTCGGGGAGGTTCTCGGGTTCCGGTTCGCGCTTGCTCTGGGGGCTGTGGTGGCCTTCCCTGTTGGCGCCTTGGTGCTCGTTGGCGTACGTCGGACGCCGCCGGCGGTTCCGGATGCGGCGTTGAGCGCGCAGATGAACTGGGGGATCGCATGGGATGTGTTGTCGCGTCCGATCATCTTGTACACGACCGTGTTGGCGTTCTTGGGAGCGTTCGTCTGGCAGGCGACGGCGTCGTTCTTGCCTGCGTTCTTGGAGGAGTACCACGGGTTCTCTCGTGAGGCTGCGAGCTTGGTGTTCTCCGCGTACTTCATCGTTCATGGGAGCACGCAACTGGGGACGGGTTGGTTGTCGGATTGGGCTTCCAGAGATGCGGCGGCGTTGTTGACGATGGGGGTGGGCGTGGTGGCGTATGGGGTCATCGTTTGGGCGTCGTCGGCATGGGTCGTGGTGGGGGCTGCGTTGTTGGCGGGGTTGGCGATGAGTTGGGGGGCGCCGCTTCAGTCTCAGTTCATGGATCGGTTGTCGGTCAAGGAGCAGGGGGCGGGGTTTGGGTTGGTGCGTACGGTGTACATGGTGTTGGGGTCGTTGGGGAGTTGGGTGACGGGGGGGGTGGCGG
>PWVY01000048.1 GCA_003561665.1 Thermoplasmata archaeon | reverse complement strand
GGACCCCGTCACGGGCGAAGCCCTCGGGAACTTCCCCGAAGCATACAGCCACCTGGGGTTGATTAACAGCGCCATCTACCTTAGCAGCGAAGCCGACCAAGGACCCCTCGAGCACGAACCCCAGGAGACCCAGCCAGAGCCTCCGGCGCTCTTCCGTAAACGAGCCTAACGCCCCGCTTTAAGGGTAAAGCCGCGCGGGCGTCCGCATGAAGGGCACCGCGTCACGCACGTGCTCCAAGGAGCAAAGGTAACTGACGAAACGCTCCAACCCCAACCCGAACCCGCTGTGGGGAACGCTCCCGTAGCGGCGTAGATCAAGGAACCACTCGTAATCCTCTACATCTTCGCCGCTTTCTGCCAAGCGCTGACGAACGCTTGCCTCATCCGTGGAACGCTCGCTCCCACCGATGAGCTCACCGTACTCCTCGGGCGCGATCAGATCCGCGCACTTGGCATGCCTCTCGTCCTCTGTGAGGGCCATGTAGAACGGTTTCATCTTGGCGGGGAAGTGCGTGATGAACACGAACCCGTCATGGAGATCGGAGAGCGCGCGCTCGTGCGGTGCCCCGAAATCGTCCCCCCACGTGATCTCGTACCCTTCATCCTGGAGATGATCGATGGCATCATCGTACGTGATGCGCTCGAACGGGGCTTGAACCTTTGAAAGGGTGCTTGGATCACGCCCAAGCTCGTCCAATTCCTCCGGGCACTTTTCGGCCACCGTGTTGCATGCGTGCTGGACGAGGTTCTCCTGGATCTTGAGGTTCTCCTCATGATCGCACCAGGCTTGTTCGGCTTCAAGGTGCCAGTATTCGGTCAAGTGTCGAGGGGTTCGGCTTTTCTCTGCGCGGAAACTGGGCGCCAGGCACCAAACCCGCTCGAGGCTGAAGATCATCGCTTCCAGGTACATCTGGCTGGATTGCGTCAAGTATGCCGTATCCTCGAAGTACTCTAACTCGAACACATCCGCGCCCCCCTCTGCAGCGCCTTTCGTTAGAACGCTTGGCCACACTTGCCAGAAATCGTTCTCCTCGAACCAATCCGCCATGGCTCGAACCGCTGTGTGACGGATCTTCATGACGTTCGTGAGCTTGCGGCTTCGAAGCCACAAGTGACGATGATCCAACTCGTGCTCGATGCCCATCTCCTCGTACAGGGGAATATCCGGGCTTTCTCCGACCTCCTCGAACGCGACCGCCTTCACCTCGAAACCCCCAGGGGCTCTCTCGTCCTCTGCGACCGTGCCTGTGACGCGAACGCTGGCCTCGAAACTCGACCCCTCCGCTTGCGTGAAGGCATCCTCGTCCACGTTGTCCTTCTTCACCGTGCACTGCACGATGCCTGTCGCGTCCCGTACCACGCAGAACACAATGCCTCCCGTGGAACGATGACGATGGACCCAGCCCTGGATCGTGATCTCTTCCCCGGTCGCATCGCCATCCAGGATCTCACCGATTTTCACAAGGCGCGCTTTGGGCATCGGGGCCCGAAACGAGGTGGGGGGTTTGAAGGTGTCGGCCTCTTGCCCTTCCACCGGTTGAGAGCTTGGTCTCGATCTTATCGAGCACCTCAAGCTGGCGATCCAAGAGCTTCGTTTGGCTCTCAAGCTTTTCATCCATGGGTTCCAGCTTGTTCAGCTTTTCATCCATAGGTCCCAGCTTGCGCAGCTTCCTCTCCATGGCCTCTAGGCTACTGAGCTTCTCGTCCACGGATCCAAGGACCTCACCGTTCTCAAGAGCGCTCTCATGAACGGACTCCACCTGGGATCGGCTCGCGTTCGCCAACCCAACCCCCAGCGTTAGTACAAGAGCCGTTATCGACCCCGCCGCGATGAGTGTCTCCCCGATCGGGTTCCACCAACCAAGGAGCATCCCCACCAAGCCCAAAAGGGCCACGAGGAATCCCAAGATGGCCCCGACCAGGAAGGCCTGCTCGATGCGGATAGGGTCGATATCGAACGGCATACGAGACGATGAACCGTCTTCTGAGGGCATGAGGCTTACGGGCCTCCCATGGCTCTTGAACCGATCCCGCCACGCACGAGGCAAAAAGCACCGCTCCCGGGAACGACAAGGCCCTCACCGGAACCACGGGTTTTAACATCCCTCCCGTATGCGCCCCCCAGTGTCCCAAGCAGCCGCGCCCGGCAAGGTTATCCTCTTCGGCGAACACGCTGTCGTGTTCGGCGAGCCTGCCATCGCCGTCGCCATCGATCTTGAGACGAAGGTCGACCTCATCCCCGATGAGACCCTCACCCAGCACCAAGTCAACGGGGAACCGCTGGACACGTACAAGCACCTGTTCATCGAGAAAGCCATCAACCTCCTCTGGGATAACGCAGGCAACACGACCCGCCTGAACGTCCAAACCAACAGCCGCCTACCCAGCGCAGCAGGCCTTGGCTCAAGCGCCGCCCTCTCCACCAGCACCTGCGCCGCGCTCCTCCACCAGACCGAACAATTCAGCGAAACACGCCTCGCGCGAGCCGCGTACGAAACCGAGTGGATCGGGCAAGGCGAACAAGGAAGCCCCATCGACACCAGCGCAAGCACGCACGGCCAAGCCATCTTCGTCGACAAGGAAGAACACGACAACCACCTCTGGACGCTCCGACGCAGCGACTCCACCTGGCACGTCCACCATCAACCGCTTGAACGCATGAGCTTCGTCATCGCCCACAGCGGCGAGAAAGGCAAAACCGGGGAACTCGTCAGCAAAGTCCAGATGTACCACGACCGTACCGATGTCGCTCAAAAGATCATCGAAGACATCGGCGACACCACGCGCGAAGGCCAGGAAGCGCTCAGGAGGGGGAACCTCGCCCGCGTTGGCGAACTCATGGACGAAGCCCACGAACTTCTGGGCATGCTCGGCGTCTCCACCAGTCGCTTGGATGAACTTTGTCGAACCGCACGCGAACACGCCCACGGAGCCAAACTCACCGGCGCCGGAGGCGGCGGCTGCATCATCGCGCTCACCGACGAACCCGACGCCTGCCGCGAAGCCCTCCAAGACGAACGCGCAGAAACCTGGATCGTCCGCTCCGCACGAAAAGGAGCCAGGGCCTGGGGCCACCGGGGCACACGCACCGTGAACGAACGCCACTAAGAGGACCCCCTCATGACGATCGTCATCAAACTCGGCGGAAGCATCCTCACTACGCCCAAACCCAGCGTCCACCACGAAACCCTCAACCGGATCGCTCACGAACTCACCACCACCGACGAACAAATCGTTCTCATCCACGGCGCAGGCCACTACGGCCACCCCCTTGCCCACGAACACGACCTCGCACACGGCATCAAAGACAACGAAGCCCGATCCGCCGCAGCAACCGTTCATGCCCACGTCCGCCGCCTCAACATCGCCGTCCTCGACGCCCTCCACACCCAAGGCCTCCCCGCAACCACCCTCTCCCCCCTAGGCCTCCTCTCCACGAACGACGCGACACCCGGCGGATGGAACCTCGTCCCCCTCCACAGACTCCTCGAAGAAGCCCTCATCCCCGTCCTCCACGGAGACCTCGTCCTCGACACCCAACGCGGCCTCACCGTCCTCAGCGGCGACACCATCACCACGGAAATCGCTCGCTTCCTCGACGCCGAGCACATCATCTACGCCCTCGACCAAGACGGCGTCTACACGCACCCCCCCGAAACCGACAAAGCACGCCTCCTCGAAACACCCACGCTTGACGAGATCAAAACCGCCCGTGAGAACGCCACCACCGGAAACCAACCCGACGTCACCGGCGGCATGCAAGGCAAACTCGACGCCGCCATCCAAGCCGCAACCCGCGGAACGCGCGTAAGCTTCGTCAACGGTCACGAACCCCACCGCGTCCAGAACGCCCTCAACGGCGACATCCAAGGCACAACGCTCGACCCCCGAGGCCCACCATGACCGACGACGCCGAGGAAACCATCCAACGCAAAGGCGACCACGTCGACATCATCCTCAACGACGACGTGCAAGCCAAGAAGAACGCCTGGGAGGACGTCAACCTCCTCCACGAAGCCCTCCCCGAAACAGACCTCGACCACGTCACCACCCAAACCCCCCTCCTCAACCACCCCCTCGAACTACCCGTCATGGTCGCAAGCATGACCGGCGGGTACCCGGACGCGGAAGCCATCAACGAACGCCTTGCCAAAGCCAGCGCCAAGCACGGTGTCGGCATGGGCGTTGGATCCCAACGCGCCATGCTCGAAGACCCTGACCAAGCCAGCACCTACACCGTCATCCGCGAGCACGATGTACCCTTCGTCGCAGCCAACATAGGGGCCCCCCAACTGATTCCCCAAGGCGACGAGGACCCCATCACGGTCGACCAAGCCAAGCAGCTTGTCAACGCCATCGATGCCGATGCCCTCATCGTGCACCTCAACTACCTCCAGGAGATCGTGCAACCCGAAGGGGACACGAAAGCCTCCGGCGTGATCGACGCGATCGAACAACTCGTCACCGAGATCCCCGGGCCCGTCATCGCGAAAGAAACCGGAGCCGGCATGCATCGAGGAACCATCAAGCGCCTCGTTGACGCAGGGTGCGCCGCCGTGGACGTGGGAGGGTTAAGCGGGACAACGTTCGCCGCCGTCGAGCGTATCCGCGCAGAAAGCGCCGACTCGCCCCGGCACGTAGGGCTCGGTGACCGGTTCCGAGACTGGGGCATCCCCACGCCGGTGGCCGTACGCGAGGGAGCAACCTTGGATGTGAACGTGATCGCGACAGGCGGCGTGAAAAACGGTGTTCACGTGGCCCGGGCCATCGCGTTGGGCGCTGACGCGTGCGGGATCGCAAGCGGTGCGCTTGCTCCAGCGAGCGAGGGCGAAGAGGCGCTGGATGCGTTCTTCGAGGCCTTGCGAAGCGAACTGGAGACGGCCATGTTCCTCACCGGTGCGGAAACGATCGGCGAGTTGCAAAAGCGACCGGTGATGGTCCGGCGCGAGACTGCAGCGTGGCTAAGACGGTTGGGGCATGATGTGGATGCGCTGGTGCGCGAGCGGATCCGGTGAGGGTCAGGTCGTTGCGATCTCGGGGTGTTGTTTCTCGAGCTGATCGATGCAGCGCGTGAGCGCCTCGTCGAGTTTCACGCTTGGAGCCCAACCGAAGGTTCGCTCGGCTTTCTCGATGCTTGGGTCGCGTTGGCGCACGTCGTCGTCGTAGATCGGTTGATGATCGAAGCGAAGCTTGTCGCCGTGGACGAGGCCTCGGTCTTGTCCTTCTTGGAAGATGCGTTGGGCGAGGTCTTTCATGGTGACGGGCTCGGGGTTGGCGAGGTTGAACGTCTCGTTCGCTGTCGCAGGTTGGAAGCTTTGGGTGGCTACGGCGTGCGCGATGTCATCGATCCAGGTGAAGCATCGGACTTGTTCACCGTCGCCGAAGATCTTCATGGGGTTTTGCTTCTCGAAGAGGATCTTGGACATGAAGTCGGCGAACACGTGCGCCATCCCGGGATCATCTTCAGCGATCTCGTAGGGGGTGATGATGTTGAACGGGCGCCAGATGGTGTAGTCGATCCCGTACTGGTCCTGGTTGGCTCTTAGAATGCGCTCGCCGACGACTTTGCTTAACCCGTAGTCGGTTTTGGGGAGGGGAAGATCGTCCACGTCGTCCTCGACTTGGGGCGGATCGCCGCGTTCGTACACCATGCTGGAGCTGATGAACGTGACCCGGTCGAGGTCCTCCTCGCGCGCGGCCCGCGCGATGTTCCTGGTGAGCGTGATGTCGTTGTCGAGGATGTCGAACGGGTGCTCGTGGAACCCTTTGACGCCGTAGATGAGGCCAGCGCCATGGATCGCGGCGTCTTGATCTTGCATCAGCTCGCGCGTAGCGTCAAGGTCGGTGAGGTCGACCTGTTCGAACGCGTACCCGTCCGCGATCTTGGTGGCGCCGTAGCCTTCCTCGTCGTAGCGTGCGTAGTTGTCGGCGCCGGTGACGTTGTGGCCTTCATCGAGCAGATGCTGGATGATCCATTGCATCAAGGATCCTTCGCTGCCTGTTACGAGAACGTTCATGATGATCCCTCCTGGGTGGAGACGGCGGCTTCGG